>CACZAW010000112.1 GCA_902779225.1 uncultured Ruminococcus sp.
TGAGCATCTTTTCCGAGAGAGATGGATTGTCCCGCATAGTGAAGTGGACATAAAGCGCGTTTTTCTTACGTCTGTTCTGTATCCACTCCTTATAAAACCAGTGCGAAGGAAACTCCGGATTGCAGTTGAAGAAAAACCTTGAGCCGGATATCGAACAGCGCGCAAGAGCCTGTTCGACAAATGATCGGGGCATCAGCGCCACCTCATCGAACATCACGCCCGACAGCGTGACGCCCTGTATCAGCGAGGCGCTGCTCTCATCCTTTCCGGAGAAGAGACAGAAGGTGTTGTCGTGCCCTGCGAAGCTTACAGTGAGCCTGTTCTGAGCGATATTCTCTCTGACGGCAAAGCCGAGCTCCTTGAGGCAAGGCAAGAGAGGCATTATCACGTTACGCCTAAGCGCGGTGATCGTCTTGCCGCAAAAGCCCAGCAGAGCCTTATCAAAGCTGAATGTAGCCCATATCACGAATGATAGCGAGAGCGAAAAGGTCTTGCCCGAACGGACAGCGCCGTCGCAGATGATCGCGTCGTGATGCTCGTATCCTGAGCCGTCGGCCCACCAGAAAAGCGACAAAAGCTGCTTTTCTGAAAACGGTTTATACTCCATCGTGCTCACCCTCAGGCGGCGTCTGCCCCAACGCCCGCGCCGAAAGCCGCATTGCTTCGATCAGCCCGCCGGAGGAATTTAATTCTTCTGAGGAATTAAATAAGCCGGTCAGCTTTTCAGCCGCCTTGACGCGGTCAAAAAACTTGATCTCCACGCTTTTGTCCTTCGTGCGTTTAATCTCCGCGATGCCGCTCAGATCGAGCGTGTCCAGCTCTTCGTCGGTCGGCTCCTCGCGATACAGCAGCTTGAGCGCGTCCGACGATCTGCCGAACGCCAGTCGGTACAGTCCGCACATCGCCGTATTGCGATATACCGCGCGCAGAGACGCAGAGCATCTTTTGATTTCCTCGGCAATGTCGTCGCGGCATAACAACCGCTTCCACTTATCGGCGTTTCGATAGCCCGCTTCACGCGAAGCCTGCTCCGGATCGCCGCCGATCGCCACCAGTCGGCAGAATTCTTTTTCCTTTGGTTTCATGATTGACTCCTTTCACTGATTCCACCCATGCCGGGAAAATAAAAAAAGTTGCATATTCCTATGCAACTCACAAAAAATAATAAAAAAATCTGCAAATTTCAAAAAGAGGTGTTTTTTATCTTCACCGAATCGTATGAACATAACAAAAGTCTGCTCGTCGGACTGCTGCGCTCTGACGAATGCTTTGACGTCATCGAACGCAATATTATTCTTTCAAAGAAAAAAGCGGTCATTTTCTATGTCAACGGTCTGGTCAAGGACGACATCATGGAAAAGCTGATGGAGTTCTTCTATACCCAAACCGAGCCATCCTACCTGAAAGACGCCCATACCTTTGCCGAAAACTGCGTACCCTACGTCGAGATCAGCGTGGTCGACAATCCCGACGACGTCGTCAAAAACGTCCTTTCCGGTATTCCCTGCCTGACGGTCGAGGGCTTTACCGAGTGTCTCGCCTTTGATATGCGCACCTACCCCCAGCGCGGCACCTCCGAGCCGGAGGACGATAAGGTGCTGCGCGGCAGCAAGGACGGCTTTGTCGAGACGGTGATCTTCAACTCGGCGCTGATCCGCCGCCGCATCCGCTCCACCGACTTCATCACCAAGGCGATGACCGTCGGCAGAGAATCCAAGACCGACATCATCATCTGCTACATGGATAATCGCGTCGACCACAGCCTGCTGCACAAGATCGTCGACCGCATCAAGAGCCTCTCCATCGACAGCCTGTCTATGAACCAGCAAAGCCTGATCGAGGCGCTCTATCAGAGCAAATGGCTCAATCCGTTCCCCAAGGTCAAGTACACCGAGCGCCCCGACGTCGCGGCGGCGGTCTGTCTCAAGGGCAACATCGTCATCCTAGTCGACAACTCCCCTTCGGCATTATTGATCCCGACCTCGATCTTCGACGTCCTCGAAGAAGCCGACGACTACTACTTTCCGCCGATCACCGGCACCTATATCCGTGTCGCGCGCTACCTGATCACCATCAGCTCCGTTCTGCTGACGCCGGTATGGCTGCTGTGCCTGCAAAATCCCGATTACGTTCCGGAGGTGTTCCGCTTTGTCCTGCAAACCGAGCCCATCCACCTGCCGATCTTCTGGCAGCTCATCATCATCGAGATCTGTATCGACGGTCTGCGGCTCGCCGCCCTGCATACGCCGTCGAGCCTGACCTCTGCGCTGGGCATCATCGGCGCGATCGCCTTCTCACAGTTCGCCATTGACGCGGGCTGGTTCACCACCGCCTCGACCCTTTATATGGCGTTCGTCACCATCGCCAATTACAGCCAGCCGAACTATGAGCTGGGGTATTCCCTAAAGTATGTCCGCGTCATGCTGCTGACCCTGACGTATCTGCTGAACCTGATCGGCTTCATCGCGGGGCTCGTCATCATCTTCATCCTGCTGTTGACCAACAAGACCATCTCCGGCAAAAGCTACCTTTATCCCCTTGTGCCGTTCAAGCCCAAGGAGCTGGTCAAAAAGCTCACCCGCATCCGCGTCAGGCAGTAAAAAGCCTTACCCTCGAGGGGAAGGTGGGCTTTACGGCTCCCAATGAGCCGTAAAGGTCGGATGAGGTGGAAGCCTTTCCATTATATCAATATAACAAGATTAGACAGAAACATTTCCACCTCATCAGTCAGCTTTGCTGACAGCTTCCCCTCAAGGGGAAGCCTTTCACTCCTAACTCAAAAACAGGCTCACCGTCACCACACTCAATACGATCGCCGTAAAATCCGCCAACAGCGCCGAGACCAGCGTATGGCGGATTTTTGTGATCCCGGCGGCGGAGTAGTACATCGTCACGGCATAAAAGGTCGTTTCGGTCGAGCCCGCCACCACGCTCGCGCATTTTGCGAGAAAGCTGTCCGCGCCGTAGTCCTCATAGATTCCCAAAAGGATTGCCGACGCGCCCGAGCCGGACACCGGTCGCAGCAGCCCCATCGGCACCAGCTCGGCGGGAAAGCCCACCGCCTCCGCAGCGGGGCGGATCGTCTCCGCGATCCATGTCAGCAGTCCGGAGGCTCTCAGCATCCCGACCGCCAGCAGCAGAGCGATCATTGTCGGCGCGATAAAGACGACCGTCCGCATTCCCTCCTTCACGCCCTCGACAAAGCTCTCAAAGATGTTGATTCGCTTGATCAGCCCCCAGACGCACAGCGTCGCGGCGATAAGCGGGACGATGATCTCCATGCTTTCCTCCGATTCAATAGCTTTGCCGATACCAGCCCCGCCGTCAGCGCCAGCGCCGAGGTGAGCCATACGCAGATCAGGATATCAAACGGCTGTTGTGAGCCGTAGCTTTTCCGCAGTACCGCGATCGTCGTCGGCAAAAGCTGGATCGACGCCGTGTTCATCAGCACAAAGGTCAACATACTGTCGGACGCGACATTCGTCGGATTTTGCTTTTTTAATTCTTTCATGGCATTAAGCCCCAGCGGCGTCGCGGCATTTCCCAGCCCCAACAGGTTGGCGCTGATATTCATCGCGATATAGCGAAAGGCGTCCGACTCGACGTCGACGTCCGGATACAGCCGCCTGAGCAGCGGCGCGCACAGCCGCGACAGCCTGTCGATCAAGCCGCAGTCCTTTGCGATCCGCATAAAACCCGACCACACGCACAGCATCCCGCTGATGGAGATGAGCAGCGTCACCGCGCTCTCGGCGGATTCCATCATCCCCTCGCTCAACGCCTCCGCGTTACCGCTGAACAGCGAAAACGCCAGCGACCCCGCGATCATCGCTCCGAATACATAAGCCATAGTAATCCCCTTCTCATATCCGGTCAAAACAGAAAATCGGCTGGCTGACCATTGACAAATTTACCGTAATTTGGTAAAATCTTGACGATAGATGACAGAAACCCGCAAAACCTGTCCGAAAACAGAAAGGATGACCGAAATGAAGCCCGCAGGATTTCTCTGCAAAATCGACAAGCTGGGGCGGATCGTAGTTCCCAAGCCCCTCCGCACCAAGTACGATCTGAACATCGACGACACCATCGAGCTGTTCACCGACGACGAGTCCATTATCCTCAAAAAATACAAGGAAAGCTGTATCTTTTGCGGCAGCGACGAAAACCTTGTTTCCTATGAGGGCAAAGCCGTCTGCAAAAGCTGTGTTGCAAAGCTCAGCAAAATCTGATACTATATATACAGGCTGAAACGATCGATTATACCATTCAGGAGGTAGAAAATGAAAAGAGAAGATTACATCTCATGGGATGAATACTTTATGGGCGTCGCTCTCTTGGCGGCAAAGCGCTCTAAAGATCCGAACACGCAGGTCGGCGCCTGCATCGTCAATAAGAATAAGCGCATCCTCTCCACCGGCTACAACGGCTTCCCCTACGGCTGCTCCGACGACCAGTTCCCGTGGGAGCGCGAGGGAGACGACAACAAGTATAAATATGTTGTCCATGCCGAGCTCAACGCGATCCTCAACGCGGGCGGCAAATCACTGGAGGGCGCGCGGCTGTATGTCGATCTCTTCCCCTGCAACGAATGCGCCAAGGCGATCATCCAGTCCGGCATCACCGAGATCGTATATCTCTATGATAAGTATGCCGACCTGCCCGAGACGATCGCATCCAAAAAGATGCTCAACTCCGCCGGCGTGCGCCTGACCCAGCTGGATCCCGGCAAGCGCACGATCACCATCGACTTTGAGAAAAACAAATAAAAAAGCTCCCTTGGCTGAGGGAGCCGTCGGCTGTGCCGACTAAGGAATACAAAAAACCGGAGGCTCGTGTCCTCCGGTTTTCTTATTTCGATTGATGATCAAAATGATGTTCAAAAGCGTATTTTTCGATGATCTGTGCGTATTTATCCTGCACCATCGGGACGATCTCTTCCCACGGCTTCGCCACATACTTTTTGGCGCCCTCGCCGACTTTCTGCAGCAGACCATCCGTATGAAAGACGCGCAGGATCTCGCCGTACATCGCGACCTTATTCTCCTTGGCGACAAAGCCGCTGATGTTCTTTTCGACCGCCTCCGCCGAGTTGCTGCCCTCGGTCAAGAGCGAAGGCACGCCGAGCGACGCCGCCTCTCTGACGACCAGCGGTGAATTGTCGTAGACCGACGGGAAGAAGAACAAATCGGCGTTCAGATACACGCCGGAGAGCAGATCTCTGTCCATGATCTTGCCGAGGAAGCGCAGCGAGCCCTCGGGAAAATGCAGGTTCTCGGCATACTTCAGGACTTCCTTTTCGTCATAGCCGTCGCCCACGATCAGCAGACGATAATCGTCGCTGTGATCGCACAGCATCTTGAAGGTATCGAGGATCAGCTTGATGTTCTTATGCCAGATCTGATGACCGACGAACAGCAGGATATGCTTATCCTCAGGGATGCCGAAGGTATGTGCCGCCTTCTTTTTGAGCTCTTCGGGATTATCGGGCGTCTTGAAGGTAGTGCCGTTATCCATCACGAAAATATCGCCCGCATAGCCGTAGCTGCGCAGGGTATCGGCAGTACCGTGCGAGCACGCCCACACGCTGTCGACGGAATTGAAAAACTTGACGATCTTTTTGGTCACGATCTTCGCGATGACCTTCGAGCCGGTGATATGCACAACGTCGTCGTAATACTTCGAATGGAAGGTCGCGACGCAGGGCACTCCCAGCTTCTTTGCGTAGGACGAGGCAAAAGTCCCCTCAAAAAACGGACTGTGCGCGTGAAAGATCTGCAGATCTCTGTCGGCGAGCCAATCCCTCACCTTGCGGTCGATCCTCGGCGCGGGCATACCGTATTCCGCGACCGGCAGGCCGATCAGCGCCGTGCGGTACACCTCATAGATAAGATCGCTGTCGTCATATTCTTTTTTCAGCGGCTTAGGCGTGACGACGCACGCGTATGAGCTGCGATTCATTAATTCCGCATAGTTATGGACAGTCTGAACGACGCCGTCTACGATAGGAAAATAAGTGTCGATAAACTGAGCAGAGCGGATCTCACTTGGATTGATCTTCAATTTGTTTCGCTTTTTTCCTTTCCTTGAATTTCACAAAAGCGGTATAGGCATAGATCAGCACACCGATGATAATGAAGGAATAGTAGCACAAAAAGCGCCAGAGCATCGTCGGCCAAAAGGTGCTGAAAATAATATAGAACGCGCCTTCTGCGGCGCCGGAGTTGCCGGGGGTGGGGATCAGGCTGATCGCAGCCTGAATAAAGGTACACAGCGCGAGCGCCGTAAAGTAGTCGATGGTTCCGCC
>CACZAW010000113.1 GCA_902779225.1 uncultured Ruminococcus sp.
CACTTATGGTTGCTCAGGAAAAAGTAGACGTATTTTGCCGCGCCATTGACTTTTCCGATAGTGATCTTGACGCCGGATGCGGTGCTGGTCAGTTTAGTGATCTTCGGCGTTGCTAGCTTTGCGGCTGAAGTCTCGGCGATCTCGACGTTTTTCGCCGACGCGGAAATCGGGATAACAACCGCAATGCTCAGGCACATAATCACGGCGAGAATAAGGGATAAGGCTTTCTTCATGATAATACCTCCTGCAAAAAAGATTTGTTTGTTTTTCTCATATTAGACAATTTCACACCCACCGGGCAGGTGATTACTTTCCAAAAATCTATACACAAGTATTATACCATTTTGCGCAGGAAAACACAAGAAATTAGTACATGAAAAACAGCGGTGTTTTTCAGTTAAAACGACGAATCAGGATTCGTAAAAGACACCTTTACTTGAATGAAAAGGCTTTTGGGAGCATGAAAAAAGCCGCCCCCGTAGGAGCGGCTTTGGATAGTTACGATCAGATCTCTTCGCAGACGGCCGAGAGTCCGGTGGGAAGCGCTTCCTCGCCTGCGGAAACCAGCAGGGTGATGTTCGCCTCGGTCTCCTTCTCAAGGTCGTTGAGCTTGGTAACAAAAGCTTCGATACCGGCAACGCCTTCGGTGCAGATCTTGAAGGTGGAGTCGACAAAGATATCGGTCACGTCGTAGTTGCCCGCGCAGATACCGCTGATAAAGCCGTAGAGCATATCATAGCCCTTGACGCCGTAAGCGTCGGTATCGATCAGGCGCGCCTTATGCGTAACGTCGTAGGTCAGCTTGGGTCCCTTGTCGATGACGACAACGTTGCCGCTGGAACGAGCAACCGCTTCATTCGCAAGCTGGATGAGCTTCTTTGTTTTACCGGAGCCTTTCTTACCGATAATTAATGTAACCATTTTCATATTCCTCCTGTAAATAACAGATTTATTCGAAATTCAGATGATATCTAATACTAAAGACGATCGTATGGGAGTCTGCGTATTACTTTAAGCGCGCCTCAAGAGCCGCCTTCTGATCCTCATAGCCGGGCTTGCCGAGAAGAGCGAACATATTCTTCTTGTAGCTCTCAACGCCGGGCTGATTGAAGGGATTGACGCCCAGCAGATAGCCGGAAATCGCGCAAGCCTTCTCAAAGAAGTAGATCAGGTAGCCGAGGTTGTACTCGTCCATCGCGTCGACGTTGAGGACGATATTGGGTACGCCGCCGTCGTTATGTGCGAGGACGGTGCCCTCGAACGCCTTGCGGTTGACAAAGTCCATGGTCTTGCCGGTCAGGAAGTTCAGACCGTCGAGGTCTTCGGGATCGTTGCCGATCACCACTTCGCGCTGGATCTTATCGAAGAGTACAACGGTCTCAAAGATGGTGCGGCTGCCGTCCTGGATGTACTGACCCATAGAGTGCAGGTCGGTCGAGAAGATAACGGACGCCGGGAAAATACCCGTTTGATTCTTGCCCTCAGACTCGCCGTAGAGCTGCTTGAACCATTCGTTCATCATGACGAACGCAGGCTCATAGCTGACAAGGATCTCGATCTCCTTACCCTTGCGGTATAAGAGGTTACGGATAGCGGCGTATTTATAACAGTCATTGGATTCCAGATCGGGATCGGCAAACGCGTCCTGCGCGTCCTTAGCGCCCTGCATCAGCGCGTCGATATCCGCACCGGAAACGGCGATTGGCAGCAGACCTACCGCGGTGAGGACGGAATAGCGGCCGCCGACGTCATCCGGAACGACAAAGGTCTCATAGCCTTCGCGGTCGGCAAGCGCCTTTAAGGTGCCGCGCGCCTTATCGGTGGTGCAGAAGATATGATCCTTTGCGCCGTCTTTGCCGTACTTCTTCTCGAGCAGCTCGCGGAATACGCGGAACGCGATCGCAGGCTCGGTGGTGGTGCCGGACTTGGAGATCATATTGATGGAGATATCCTTGCCCTCACAGATCTCGAGCAGTTCTGCAAGCGCGTTGGAACTGATGGAATTACCGATGTAATAGATCTTGGGAGTGTCCTTGCAAAGATCGTTGTAATTCGGAGACTTGATGAAATCGATCGCGGCACGAGCGCCGAGATACGAGCCGCCGATACCGATAACGACAAAAATATCGCAATTAGACTGGATCTTTTTTGCCGCCGCTTTGATGCGGGAAAATTCTTCTTTGTCATAGTCTGTGGGTAGATTCAGCCAGCCGATGAAGTCGTTTCCAAGACCGGTTCCGGAATGCAGCGCCTCATGAGCAGCTTTGACTGCGGGAGCGATGCCGAGAAATTCGTCTGAGCCCAAAAAGCCCTTTAAATGCTTTTCACTAAGTTTAGTAGGCATAAAATCCTCCTTATAATTCCTGAGAAGAAGTATAGATACTCCTACCCATAATGGTAATTGCATTATACTATATTTTCAGCTTTATTGCAACAGGAATTGTCGGATTTTTATTAACAAAATCAAAATTTTGTGACCGCAATCACCGACGGCACAATATATTGATACCGATCGGACAATGTGATCCACAGAAAAAGGGCTCGTTCAAATTCGCCGACAGCATCCTCTTACAGCTTGATCAAGGCTTCCCACAGCAAGGCAAAGATCGAAGAAAAGGATTTTTTCTCGACGTCTTCCGCTGCAAGAATATCAAAGGAGGCAAGCTCTTTATCATCGAGCGTATAGGAGATCGTGCCGACCTTATCCCCCTTCATCAACGGCGCAGCTACGCTTTCCTCCATTGTCACGGAGCGTTTGAGTTGATCCTTCTCCCCTTTCGGGAGCGTCAGAGACGCGCTGTCCTCACAGGTAACGCCGACCTCGGACTGCATACCGCCCGCGACCGTGACGGGATCAAGCTCGTCGGTCAGGCTGAGGGTGACGCTTTCGTAATTGGCGAAGCCGTGATCCAGCAGTGCGGCGGCGTCCTTAAAGCGCGCGGTACCGCTGTCGGCGCCGAGCACGACGGCGATCAGACTCATCCCGCCGCGCTCCGCTGTAGCGGTGATACAGGAGCCGGCGTCACCGGTAGTGCCGGTTTTCAGCCCCGTGATCCCGTCGTAGGTACGCAGGAGCTTATTGGTATTGACGATCTGGGTCTCGCCGCCGCGCAGACTGTCCAGCCAGATACCGGTATAATCATATATCTTCGGATGCGCGATCAGCGCGCGTGACATCAGCGCAACATCATAAGCAGAGGTCAAATGCCCCTCTTCGTCCAAGCCGTTGCAGTTTTTGAACACGGTATCCTTCATCCCCAGCTCTTTTGCTTTGGCATTCATCGCCGCGACAAAATCATCCTCGGTACCGCTGATGAATTCGGCAAGAGCTACAGCGGCGTCATTGGCGGATGCGACCGCCGTCGCCTTGATCATATCGTCAACGGTCATCTGTTCGCCCTCCTCCAGCCAGATGTCCGAGCCGCCCATAGACGCGGCGTGAGCGGAGGTCGTGACCGTGTCGTCAAGCCGAATCCTTTCGGTATCCAGCGCTTCCATCACCAGCAGGAGGGTCATCACCTTAGTGATCGAAGCACAGGGGCGTTGATCGTGTGCATTTTTCTCGAAAAGAATTTTACCGGATTTTGCATCCATCAGCAAGGCTGACGGTGAGGAGATATCACCCTCGCCGAGTGCGGCAGCAGGCAGACAGGGAATCAGCAGGATCATCAAAGCGAGTATGATCGCCGTCATGCGTTTTGACATAAAAATACACCTCTTTCACAAATAGATATGAAAGAGGCGGTATATTTATGATTGATTCTGCTTTCAGTCGTAATGACGTCAGATCTCTTCAATCAGACAGACGGCGGTAGCGGAAATGCCCTCCAGTCTGCCGGTAAAGCCTAGCTTTTCTTCGGTGGTCGCCTTGACGCTGACAGCTTTTGTCTTAAGTCCGCAGGCGACCGCGATGTTCTCGCGCATCTCTTCGATATACGGCGCGAGCTTCGGCTCCTGAGCGCAGACGGTGGAATCGATATTGACGATCTTGTAGCCCTCTGCCTTCAGCATTCCGACGACGTCCCAAAGCAGCTTTGTGCTTTCGACGCCCTTATACTTATTATCGGTATCGGGAAAATGCTTGCCGATATCGCCGAGCGCAGCCGCGCCAAGGAGCGCGTCCATGACGGCATGGAGCAGTACGTCCGCGTCGGAATGACCGAGCAGGCCTTTTGTATAGGGAATCTCGACGCCGCCGAGGATCAGATCTCTTCCGTCGGCGAATTGATGTACGTCATAACCGTATCCGATTCTCATGTCATTCTCCTTTTCAACAGCGCCTGAGCGATCTCAACGTCGGCAGGCGTGGTCAGTTTGATGTTCGTATATTCTCCGCGGACGATCTTGACCGGCACGCCGATCGCTTCGACCACGGCACAGTCATCGGTGACGGATAAGCCGGTCGCTTCTGCATTGTCGATCGCTCTGCGGTAAAGGTCACGTTCGAACACCTGAGGCGTCTGAACCGCCCACATGGTGCTGCGATCGGGAGTCGAAACGATAACGCCGTCATCCCCCACTACCTTGACGGTATCGGTGAGCGGCGTTCCGAGGGTCGCGGCTCCTGTTTCGTATGCCGTTTCCAACACACGGCAGATCTCGTCGGAAGTGATCAGCACGCGCGCGCCGTCATGGATCGCATAATGCGTCGTCTGACGGGATGCGGCATGGATGCCTCTGCGGACGCTCTCGGCGCGATCCTTGCCGCCTGCCGTTACAGCCATCACTTTTTTAAAAGTAAACGCGGTATGTGCAATATCGTTGATGTCCTGCGAGCGGGCTACGACAATGATCTCATTAATCATCGGGCAATCCTGAAACGCGCGCAGGGTATATTCTATCGCGGGTCTGCCGGCAAGGGCGATCAGCTGCTTAGAGATCTTGCCGCCCATGCGGGTGCTGTCGCCCGCTGCGACGATAATCGCGGTCGTATAGATATCACTCATACCTGATCCAACGCCTGTCTTAAATCTGCGATGATATCATCGGGATCCTCGATGCCGACGGAAAGACGGATCATATTAGGCGCGATGCCGGCGTCGATCAGCTGTTGATCGGAGAGCTGGCGATGGGTCGTTGTCGCGGGATGCAGCACACAGGTGCGCGCATCGGCGACGTGGATCACGATCTTAGCGAGCTTTAAAGCCTCCATGAAGCGCGCAGCGCCTTCCTTGCCGCCCTTGACGCCGACGGAGATGACGCCGCAGGTGCCGTTGGGCATATACTTCTTAGCGATATCGTAATATTTGTTCGAGGGAAGTCCGGGATAGTTGACCCACTCGACATTCTCGTTGGTCTCAAGGAACTCGGCGACCTTTTGCGCATTGGAGCAGTGACGCGCCATGCGCAGCGCCAGCGTATCCAGACCGAGATTCAGCAGGAACGCGTTCTGCGGCGACTGCTGTGCGCCGTAGTCGCGCATCAGATGGGTGCAGCACTTGACGATATACGCCGATTTGCCGAACTGGTCGGTATAAACGACGCCGTGATAGGTCTCGTCGGGCGAGGTGAGCATGGGGAAATCGCCCTGTGTCCAGTCAAAATTGCCGGAATCGACGACACAGCCGCCGAGAGCGACCGCATGGCCGTCCATATACTTAGAGGTAGAATGGACGACGATATCCGCGCCCCACTCAAAGGGACGGCAATTGACGGGCGTCGCAAAGGTATTATCGACGATCAGCGGCACTTTATGCGCGTGCGCAACCTTCGCGAACATTTCGATGTCGACAACATCCAGCGAGGGATTGGTGACGGTTTCGATAAATACCGCCTTGGTATTCGGCTTGAAGCACTTGTCCAGCTCGTCGGCAGAGATCGTCGGGCTGACAAAATCGAAGTCGATGCCGAGGTCGCGGAGCGTTTTGTTGAACAGGTTGAAGGTACCGCCGTAGATCGCCGCCGATGCGATGACATGATCGCCTGCCTTTGCGATATTGGTGATACTGATCAGGGACGCCGCCTGACCGGACGCTGTGAGCATCGCGCCGACGCCACCCTCTAACGCGGCGATCTTCTTCGCGACGGTGTCGAGGGTGGGATTCGCCAGACGGGTGTAGAAGAAGCCTTCCTCTTCGAGATCAAAGAGCTTGCCCATCGTCTCGGCGCTGTCGTAGACAAACGTGGTGCTCTGGACGATCGGGAGAACGCGGGGCTCGCCGTTTTTCGGCTCATAGCCGGCTTGTACGCATAGAGTATCGATTTTCATATTAACCTCCTCCGTACCGAGGACGACGACTGCTACCAAAACCAAAAACAGCACGGCGGTAACGACCTTGATCGTTGTTCTCACGGCGGGGCTCATGGTACTTTCTTCTTTTAACTCACCGTTTTTGATCTGTTCGATATGCGCCTTGATGTCATCCATCATCGGCTCGACAGGATTCTTCACGGTTTCAATGGAGTTGAGCAGGTCGGACGCTGCGGGCAGTGCGGAAAAAGGCACCGTCAGGCTGATATTCGACAGCTTGACGTCGTATCCCGTCACGATATCGTTGGCAAGTCCCTGAGGATAGGTGTTATCCTCTATATAAGGGATCCCGGCGTCGTCCAGAAGTCCGCTCAGCATCGCGCGCTCGGTTCCGCCGACAACGCAAAGCCGCACCGGCTCGTTG
>CACZAW010000114.1 GCA_902779225.1 uncultured Ruminococcus sp.
CAAGGCGATCACGAACGCCCAGTTTACCAACCCCGGTCTGACCACTTCCAGCTGGACGACCGAGGCGACCTTCTACCGCTACGATACCACCACGATCAAGGCGAATATCGATTCCAAATACGGCAGAGCATCGCTCAAGGGCATCTATATCTGTAATCCCGACAACACCGCAAAGCACAGCTCGCTGATCACCCTCAGCGGCGGCAATTTCACCTTCTCGCCGGAGATCATCAGAAACTATTCCAACTACATCGTCAGCAACCGCCTCGTTATCCAGCCCGTCTATGAGTTCGATAAATGCAATTTCAGCGTTAACGGCTACGAGGACAAGGATAAGGGCATCAAGTTCACTGTCGATAACAACAATCATACCGGCACATTCACTGTCGGCGGCAGACAGTACGGTACCGTTACATGGAGCTATGACAACAGCCGTAAGGATTATTACGACGGCGACGAGCTGGTCTTTACCTTCCGGCCCAACCAGAGCGCCGATGATATGACCGTCGCCTATGACATTCGTTCCGCCGATAACCAGCAGGATCTGAACAACGGCGACTGGACCCATACCGGCAACGCCACCAATTCCAAAAAGATCACCCTGACCGATCGGTATTACGCGGTACGGCCGTATCTTACCGATTTGAAGGTCAAGAACCGCCTGGTCGTCGAAAATCCCGATAACGGCAGCTTTACATCCAAGGATACAAAGTACGCTGCGAAAAATCCCGACGGCACGGTGACCGTCACCGGCTATTATATCAAGGGCGACGCGCAGCACACGGGCGTCGACGAGAGCTTTGCCAACTACGCTCCCGGCAAACGGATGGAATATACCGCACAGCCGAAAAGCGGTTATTACGCCGAGTGGAGCTATACCGACGCCGTGAAACAGCAGAAAAAAACATACCGCGGCAATTCTTTCTATTATATTGTACAGACGCCGTTCGCGCTGAACGATAATACGGTCACCCTCAGCTTTAAGCCGATCAAGAAGGGTGACATAGAGTTTTCGGCGCCGCTGGGCGGCACTGTCGTTGTTCCGAAGGGAACGATCCTTCATCCGCCGACAACCTCGACGCAGGCAATGACGCCTGCGGCAAATGCGACGATCTATATGGATGGCTTTGCCGGCGTTACCGATAAAAACGGCAGCTTTACGCTTACGGCAGACCCCGCTTCCGGGACAGGTGAAGCCACACCGGCAAAGATCCCGGCTACCGCCTATAGAGCCAGTGTGTCGCTCATCGGTAACGTCCAGTTCGTACCGGATTACAAAGTGAATGAAACTCACCGCGCTCTGGTCTACTATAACGGCAACTATTATGTCTGCGACATTAACCTGAAAAACGACGGTCCCATTCTTATTTCATCCTTTGATACAAAGATCACCCTTGACGGATCAACGACAGCGGGCATCCAGCCCAAGCGCACCGAGGCTTACAGCGCCGATACCGGCGTGTACGGCGACAGCATCACGCTGGTGACCGAGCGCGCGGTCAATTTCTCCGTCGACTTTGACGCCCGCAATATCAGCGCCGACAAGCCCGTCAACCTCGCGCGCTGGACTTTTGAAAGCGAGGATGGTATGCTGCGCAGTTCGATGGATATCCCGATCGATCAGGGCTCGTCCGTAGCGCGCTATTCCTGCGTCGTAAAGGAAAAGGCAAAGCCCGGCGATCATCTGTATATCCAGTTCTTCAATAAGAGCTACGACAGCTCCGCAAGCGAAAAGCTCACCTTCTACGGCAAGTTCGAGGTCGGGTATCAGTTCGTTGCCGCGAACATCGAAGAGACGATCTGCTATATGCCCGATATCGGATATTATGACGAGACTGAACCGGCGTCGACCGGCTTCCTCGCTCCCACCGGTACAAAGTATGCCAAAACTCCCAATTCACCCGCGCTCGGCCCTGTCAGTCCGATGTTCTCGATCTTCGGCTTTTTGCCGACCTACTCCGATTCCGCTACCGGTCAGAAGGATCAGAAGACCGGCAAGGATCTCTACATTCTCGAGATCGGCGTCCAGTTCAGCGTTGCAAAGCAGGACACCGCCGATAAGGACGGTAAGTGGAGCGCGTCCAGCGTAGCGAAGCAGTGGCAAAAGCTCGCGGATATCATCGATAAGAGTCCCGGTGAACTGGCGCAGAATATGCAGACCAGCACAAAGATATCCCTGACCATTACCTTTGCCTATCAGCTCGAATACTATACGAACGACGCAGGCGTGCGCTGCTATACCCAGAGCCTCTTCCTGCTGGGCGGCAAGATCGGCGTGAGGATCTCGATCCCGTTCACCATCGTCGCGATCCCGTGCTTCTGCTACTTTGATATCTCTGCGGATAACGTCGGCTATCTTGTCCATACGCCGAACGATAAGACAGAGGGTTACTTTACATCCAAGATGCTGGAAAAGAGCTACTACTATGAGACGCACGGCGAGTTCTCTCAGGACTTCAAGGTACAGTTCGGCATCGGCGTCGGCTGGGACGGTCTGGCGTCGATCGGCGGTCACATCGACTTCGACCTGCATTCCAAAATCAAGGGTACCTCTCACGGAAAGATGACCTGTGCCGTATCCGGCGGCGTCTTTGCCCAGCTGTTGTTCCTCAAGGTCGACAAAACATGGAAGATCAAGGAATGGACGCTGATCGACGATAAGGACGATCTCGCGTCGACAGCTGCAAACATCCTGAACAGCAGCGGCGACGATCTCTTTGCGGATACCGAGCTCAGCGATCTGAAGCTCGCCGAAGCAGAGGATGTTTACGATCCCTCCTTCAACAAGGGTAAGGATATCGCCGCGACCGGCGCCGATCCCTCTGCTCTCTTTACCCGCGAGACCTATGTTGAGAAAAACACCGCTCAGATGAATCCGGTCGTCGGCAAGATCAGCGATACCAAATATCTGATCGCCACCGTATTGGATTCCGAGGACAAGCGTTTTGCATTAAAATACTATATTTATAATACTAAGACGAAAGAGATCGACGATCACAGCAGCCCCGTCAAGGAGGTCATCGCCGCCAACGGTTTGGCGCTGGACGATCCGAAGGTTCAGCAGCTGCTCGACTGTGAGGATCTCGTCGGCGACGTCAATATCATCGACTGCGACGATAAGCTCCTGCTCGTATGGGAGGGCTGTACCGTTGACAGTATTGAAGGCAGCGCCGTAGACGACGCTCTGCGTTCCTTCAAGATCGCCGCTGTCGTCTATGATAAGAGGATCGGCAAGTTCACCGACTTCGATATCGTTGATACAAAAGCCAATTCGCTTCCCGAAGTGCTCAAGGGCGTATACAATCCCGCGACCGGCACAGCGCACATTTTCTATGAGAGCATGGACGTTTCCGGCGCCGACGAGCATACGACGCTGGAGCAGCTCAATGATACGCCGATTGCGCTGAACACCTGCTCGATCAAGCTGACCGGTGAGCATCCCGAATTTACCGCACCTTCTGTTGTGGATATTCGCGGCAATACCGTTTCCGACTACGATGTTACGGTCTATCGCAACGACGTAATGGTTTCCTTTATCAGCGCGGATAAGAACAGCCTGATCGTCGAAGAACCGCTTACCGCAAACGACGGCGTCAGTAACCCCGGCGCATACGGCACCGCGAACAAGATGTTCCTGAACCTTTACACAGAGAATCCCGACGGTAGCCTGACGACAAAATCCTCTGTTATGATTGCCGACGAGGATCACGTTACGGCAAATCCGGAGTTCACGCAGCTGAACTATCAGGGAATACAGAACACCCTGCTGTTCTATAAGTGCAACGGACGTTACGGCTACAAAAACATCGAGAACCTGTATATTGAATATGAAGAGCGCGGTCAAGACGGTGCGCTCGGTCAGGACTGCATGGATCCCTCTTACATCACCAACGACTATGATCAGAACGTCGGTGAAGACCATACCGTCGGCGAGGATTTCAAGGTCTACGCCACGAACGAAGGCGCGCTCTATGCGCTGTGGACACAGTCGGAGGGTACCCAACAGCAGATTTGGGGTCGCCAGTTCCAGGTCGACTCTGTCGAGGAGAACACTGCGGCGGCACATGAGATCGACGATCCCATCCGTATCCTCCACGGTTATTGGGGCAACAAGGCGCGTCTGACGCAGGGCGGCATCAAGGAAGGCGAAGGCTCTGTCGGCACCGGCTTCTATAAGGGCAGATTTGACGCTGCCGCGCTCGACAAGGATCATCTGCTTACCGCCTATAATTCCTTTGACTATGACTTCGGAGATCAGGAGGAAGGCAATAAGATCCGCACGATCAACAACCGTTTCATTATCTCCGAGTTTGACGTCGCCTCTTTCTATTATCCGGACAACGATTACTCCGACCCGGATGAGGTCGCGGTCAGCAATCCGTATCCCACCCCCGGTGAGACAGTCAAGGTAAAGGTACACGCCGAAAACAACGGCTTCTCGAACGGACGCAACGTGACCCTGAAGCTGATGATCACGGGCAGCGATCAGGTCGTCGATACCGTTACCTATCCCGTTTGGCTTTCGGGCGAGGTGAAGGACGAAGAGTTCAGTTACACCGTACCGGAGAACGCCGACCTGTCACAGCAAACCATCAGCTTTGTGTATGTGATCTCGGAGGGCGGCGAGGAAAAATATCGTTCACTGACGCCCGCGGTTCTGTCCGGTTCGCCGAGACTGTCGATCGATATCGCCCATGCGGAACCGGTCAAGTATATCGATGAAGAGAACAAGAACACCGCTTACCATATCACCGCCACCGTAACCAATATCGGTAATATGATGTATATGGGCGGCGATGAGCTGACCTTCATCTATAACGATATCGCGGCACAGGCTGACGTCATGAACAAGGAGGTGCCGGATACCAAGCCCTTCTACGTCAATTACGGCGGCACCGTCATCCCGGAGATCCCTGTCGGCTCTAGCGCCGAGATCACCTTTATCAGCGAGGATGTTCCCGAGAGCATCTTTGATGAATACAATACCAATACAGCAAACCTCAAGCTGGCGATCACACCGAAGGACGGTATCGGCTGGCAAGAGGTCAAGGGTGAGGAGCCCTACAACTTCCTCGATGAGCTGGGTATCGGTCAGTTCGTCAAGCCGGTTGCCAAGGAGGTTGCGTCCGTGTCTGCGGATGCAGTTACCGTACCGCTCGGATCGACGCAGTTCCTCAATCCGACGGTGACCCCGGTTTCCGCCGCTTCCGACGCAGAGTTCACCTATTCAACCGACAGCAAAAACATCACAGTCGATGAAAACGGTCTGGTCAGAGGTAATCGTCGCGGCACCGCTGTCGTTACCGTCACCTGCGGCGACGTCAGCACACAGGTAGAAGTCACCGTAGGCGCTCCCGTGGTCGGCGATGTTGACGGAGACGGCGACATCACGATCCTCGACACCACCTTTGTTCAGCGGTATCTGGTCGATCTGGAGAAGCTCGACGCTAAGGCGCTTGCGCAGGCAGACGCCGATCACGACAGCTTCGTGACCATTATCGACGCAACCGAGATCCAGAGATACCTTGCAGCACTTGTCTACGCACTTTAATGTCAGTCCACAACCACAAACCTGATTAACAGCATGAAAAAATGTATCAGTATTATCCTCAGCGTTTTATTGGTCGTTTCATTATTCAGCGTCCACCTCTGCGGCAAGTTATATCAAAGGCGACGCAAACGACAGCGGCAGTGTAGAGATCACCGACGCTACCGCGATCCAAAACAACGGTTCTTGCGTTAAGGCGAGTGTACAGGTTTTGAGCAACGGCGTTCTCGGCGAGCTGACCGAGATCGGAAATATAGAGATCTGATGATACGGACGCATAACCCGCGTCGTCACAAAGCGGTTTAAATGAAAGCAGCCGCCCTTATCCGATCCCGATGGGGAAGAGATAAGGGCGGCTTTTTGTATCCGACGGTTTGATGAATCGAGAAAAGGCGCTATCGTATAATAATACTAATCCTTAATAAAAACCTTTATCATCTATTGGGCTAAATTCCGCATAGCTTTGTTGGGCTCCTTGACAGGCGCCAGCCTGCCTGCGTCGCCCGC
>CACZAW010000115.1 GCA_902779225.1 uncultured Ruminococcus sp.
CGACTATACATTCTTTGTGACGCCCGACGTCGACATATCGGATTAAGAATAACAGTGAATAACGGGACATTCGTACCCGATTCAATCATAAAAGAAACAGGAGGTTTATTATGGCAAGTATCTATGATTTTACACTGTATGACCGCAAGGATAACGCATATCCGCTCTCGGATTACAAGGGCAGGGTTATGCTGATCGTCAACACCGCTACCGGCTGCGGCTTTACGCCTCACTATGAGCCGATCGAAAAGATGTATGAGCAGTATCATGACAAGGGCTTTGAGGTCATCGACATCCCCTGCAACCAGTTCGCGGGTCAGACGCCCGGTACCGACGATGAGATCCATGATTTCTGCACCCTGAAATACAATACGCAGTTCCCGCAGATGAAAAAGAGCGACGTCAACGGCGAGAACGAGCTGCCGCTCTACACCTATCTCAAAAGCCAGAAGGGCTTTGAGGGCTTTGGCAAGGGCGTCGCGGCGCTGGCGATGAAGGCGATGGCGAAGAAGGCGAACAAGGATTATAAGAACAGCCCCGACATCAAGTGGAACTTCACCAAGTTCCTCGTGGACAGAGAGGGCAACGTCGTCGCCCGCTTTGAGCCGACCGCCGATATGAAAGAGGTCGAAAAGGCTGTCGCGGCATTGATTTGACAAAGCATATAACGGAATATTAGTACGAACACTTGCAATATGTGCCTAAACATAGTATAATAGCTATGTTTAGGCACTTTATTATTTTGGAGGGTATTATGGCTCAGAATAAGAAAATGGTCGAGGAACGTCAAGGGCTGTATGGTCATCCGTCCCTACGGCTACGCGATCTGGGAGAATATGAGAAACGATATGGACCGTCGCTTTAAGGAGACCGGTCACGAGAACGTCTATATGCCGATGTTCATTCCCGAAAGCCTTCTGCAGAAAGAGAAGGATCATGTCGAGGGCTTTGCGCCCGAGTGCGCATGGGTCACGATCGGCGGTTCGGAGAAGCTCAACGAAAGACTGTGCGTGCGCCCGACCTCCGAGACGCTGTTCTGTGAGCATTACGCGAAGGTCGTCAACACCTACCGCGATCTGCCCAAGCTGTATAACCAGTGGTGCAGCGTGGTGCGCTGGGAAAAGACGACCCGTCCGTTCCTGAGAACCTCCGAGTTCCTCTGGCAGGAGGGGCATACCCTGCATGAGACCGAAGAAGAGGCGCGCGAAGAAACACAGAGAATGCTGCAGGTCTATATCGACTTTTACAAGGAGACCCTCGCGATCCCTGCCGTTTTCGGCGCCAAGACCGAGAAGGAACGCTTTGCGGGCGCGAAGGAGACCTATACCGTCGAGCCGATGATGCACAACGGCGTCGCGCTGCAGGGCGGCACCTCGCACTATTTCGGCGACGGCTTTGCCCGCGCCTTCGATATCACCTATCAGGGTCGCGACAATAAGCTGCACTATCCGCATCAGACCTCGTGGGGTACCTCGACCCGTATGATCGGCGCGCTGATCATGGTGCATTCCGACGACGACGGTCTGGTACTGCCGCCGAAGGTCGCGCCGATACAGGTCGCGATCATTCCGATCGCCCAGCATAAGGAGGGCGTGCTAGATAAGGCGAACGCGCTGTATGAAAGCCTGAAAAAGACCTTCCGCACAAAGCTCGACGACTCCGATCAGAGTCCGGGCTGGAAGTTCGCCCAGTATGAGATGAAGGGTGTGCCGGTTCGTCTGGAGCTGGGCCCCAAGGACATCGAAAAGAATCAGTGCGTGCTGGTGCGCCGCGATACCAGAGAAAAGCTCTTTGTCTCTCTCGACGGCATCGAGGATACCATCACCGCGCTGCTCGCTCAGATCCACGACGATATGTATAACCGTGCGTTGGAGAATATGCACGAAAAGACCCATGTCGCCACCACCTATGACGAGTTCCTTGATATCGCGGAGAACACCCCCGGCTTTATCAAGGCGATGTGGTGCGGCGACTCTGCCTGCGAGGATAAGCTCAAGGATGCGACCGGCGGCGTGAAATCCCGCTGCATCCCCTTTGAGGAGGAACACCTCGCCGATACCTGCGTCTGCTGCGGCAAGCCCGCCAAGCATATGGTATATTGGGGAAAACAATACTAAGAATCGCCTTTGGGCGATTCGGTGAAGATTGAAGAATTAAGAGTGAAGGGTTAAGGGCGGGCGCTGCCCGCACCCGATTCCTATTATCACTCCAAAACGCGCAGCGTTTCCCACAACCCTTCATCCATCACCCATCACCCTTCACCAAATTGAAAGGAGCGGCGTTATGCCTATCAAGGTTCAAAACGACCTGCCGGCAACCAAGGTGCTGGAAGGTGAAAATATATTTGTGATGACCGAAGACCGCGCGACGACCCAGGATATCCGACCGCTCAAAATCGTGATCCTCAACCTCATGCCCACCAAGGTGGCGACCGAGACCCAACTCTTGCGGCTGCTCGGCAACTCGCCTTTGCAGGTGGACGTTGAGCTGCTGCAAATGTCATCGCACAAGTCCAAAAACACTTCTCAGGAGCATTTGACCAAGTTTTACAAAACCTTTGACGAAATCCGCGACCAGCGCTTTGACGGCTTGATCGTTACCGGCGCGCCGGTCGAGCTGATGGAGTTTGAGGAGGTAGACTACTGGGACGAACTGTGCGAGGTGCTCGACTGGGCGAAGAAGCATATCTATTCGACGCTGTTCATCTGCTGGGGCGCTCAGGCGGGGCTGTATCATCGCTACGGCATCCGCAAGTATGAGCTGCCGAAAAAGCTCTCGGGCATCTATAACCATCGGATCCTGAACAACAAGCATCCGCTGACCCGCGGCTTTGACGATTATTTTCTGATCCCGCATTCGCGCTATACCGGCATCAAAAGCGAGGCGATCAATGCGGTGCCGGAGCTGGAGATCCTAGCCGAGTCCAAAAAGGCGGGTGCAGCGATCGTCTGCTCAAAGAACGGCAGAGAGTTCTATCTGCTCGGTCACTGCGAGTACGACTACGATACCTTAGCCAAGGAATACTATCGCGATGTGGAAAAGGGAATCAAGCCCGATATCCCATACAACTACTTTCCGGATAACAACGTCACCCGCAAGCCGGTCATGACATGGCGCAGTCACGCGTCGCTGCTCTACCAGAACTGGCTGAACTATTACCTCTATCAGCAGACCCCGTATGATCTTGAGGATCTGAAAAAGATGTATGAGGAAGGCTAAATTCGCGGTCGGACAGAAAATTTTAGGGAAAATCATTGAATTTTTAAATATTTGTGCTACAATAGAGGCAAATAATACAAGGAGGTAACACCATGGCTTATAAGATTTCTGATGAATGCATCTCCTGCGGCGCTTGCGCAGGTGAGTGCCCCGTAGAGGCTATCTCTGAGGGCGACGCGAAGTATGAGATCGACGCTGATGCTTGCATCGAGTGCGGCGCTTGTGCTGATGCTTGCCCCGTAGGTGCTCCCGCGGCGGAATAATTCACACACAAACGATAACCGGGGATTCGTCCTCGGTTATTTTTTTATGCTTCCCTTTGAGTAAGCGCGGATTAATGCAGCTTTCGTATTCGTTGTCATTCCGAGGGAGTGACTAAGCGACCGTGGGAATCCCCCTGATAGGAGTAGATGCTCACTGTTCAAGCCATTAATGACAAGGGGATTGCCACAGCCCTAAAGGGCTTCGCAATGACGCTGTTATTGTTACGTCGATTTAGTCGGCGGTTACTCAAGGGGAAGGCTTTTTGGTATTTACATCCACCTTTGTTTATGCTACAATGAAGCCATCACCTACAGGGAGGGAGCTTATGCGCATCGAGCCGCTCGGAAACGGCGTTGAGGTCTATGTCAGCGACCGTCATCATTTTACGACCGATACCATTCTGCTGGCGGATTTTGCGCGGGTCAAAAACGGCGAGAGCGTCGTGGAGCTGGGCGCCGGATGCGGCACGATCCCTCTCCTGATGATCAGGAATCATTCTTTAAAAGAATTATACGCTGTTGAGATACAGGACGATGCGGTGGAGCTGCTGAGGCAGAGCGTCGCGCATAATCTCTCGAACGGCATTGAGAATGCGGCGGCGATCCGCCCGATCCACGGGGATATCCGCGCTGTCAAAGAGCTGCTGCCGGCGGGCGCATTTGATCTTGTTGTCTGTAATCCGCCCTACAAGCTGTCAGGCTCGGGCATTGAGAATCCCGACGCGGGCAAAAAAACCGCTCGCCATGAAGCGTCGTGTACGCTGGAGGACGTCTGTGCGGCGGCAAACTGGCTGCTGCGGTTCTCCGGACGTTTTGTGATGTGTCAGCGTCCCGAACGGCTGACGGATATTCTCGGCACCCTGCGGGCGTATGACCTTGAACCCAAGCGGCTGCGTATGGTGCAGGGGCGCATCGACAAAGCGCCGAAGCTGATCCTGTTGGAGGCAAAGCGCGGCGCTAAGCCCGGCTATATGGAAGCTGAGCCCGCCCTCATCATCGAGGATGAAAACGGCTTTACGCCCGAGATGCGCGCGATCTACGGCGCTTATAAGGATGGATATGATGAGTAACGAAGCGATATTATATGTGGTCGGCACGCCGATCGGCAACATGGGGGATATGTCGCCCCGCGCGGTAGAAACGCTGAACAGCGTGGATTTTATCGCCGCCGAGGATACGCGCGTCACCGTGAAGCTGCTGAATCATTTCGGCATCAAAAAGCCTATGGTCAGCTATTTTGAGCACAACAAGCATGATAAGGGCGAAAAGATACTGGACAGGATTCTCGCGGGCGAGAGCTGTGCGATCGTGACCGATGCGGGGATGCCCTGCATCTCCGATCCGGGCGAGGATCTGATCCGTCAGTGCGAGGCGGCAGGGGTCAGAACGGTCGTGGTTCCCGGACCCAGCGCGGTGATCTCTGCGTTGGCGGTATCCGGACTGGAGACCGGACGGTTCACCTTTGAGGGCTTTTTGTCCGTCAACAAAAAGAGCCGCTCGGAGCATCTGGAGAGTCTGCTTGACGAGCGCCGCACGATGATCTTTTATGAGGCGCCGCATAAGCTGAACAACACCCTGCAGGACTTTTATATGACCTTCGGCGACCGCAGGCTGACCATCGCCCGCGAGCTGACCAAGGTGCATGAGGAGATCATCCGCACGACGACAAAGGCTGCCGCGACCGCGTATACGGACGCGCCGCTGAAGGGTGAGATCGTGCTGATCCTCGAGGGCAAAAAGGCAGAGGACAAGCCAGACATGACCAAAGAGCAAGCCGTCGCCTATGCGCAGAAGCTGATCGGCGGCGGGATGCGTCCCACCGACGCGGCAAAGGAAGCCGCCGCGATGGCGGGGCTGAAAAAGAACGAGATCTACAAGGAGCTGATGTAGGATGACATATCAGGAGGCATTGGAATATATCCATTCGCTGGACAAATTCGGATCGCGGCCGGGACTGGATCGCGTGCAGAAGCTCGCCGACAGGTTCCCCGAGGCGCTCGATCAGCGGTTTGTTCATGTTGCCGGCACCAACGGCAAGGGCTCCGTCTCGGCGATGCTGTCCTTCATTTTGCAGGAGGCGGGCTTCAAGGTAGGGCTGTTCATCTCGCCGTACATCGTCGATTTTCGCGAGCGCATCCAGATCAATAACGAGATGATCCCGGAGGACACGCTTGCCGAAGCGGTGACGACCTTCCTGCCGATCATGGATGAGCTGAGCGAGCAGGGCGTGGTGATCACCGAGTTCGAGTTCCTCACCGTGCTTGGCTTTTATATCTTCAAGCAGCAGCAGTGCGATATCGTCGTCTGCGAGGTCGGTATGGGCGGTCTGTTGGATTCCACCAACCTGATCCGTCAGCCGCTATGCTCCGTGATCACGCGGATCGCGCTCGACCATACCGATGTGCTGGGTCATTCCGTCCATGATATCGCGATTCAGAAGTGCGGCATCATCAAGCGCGGCGCGCCTGTCGCGACCGGTACGCAGCTGCCTGCCGCGATGCGGGTCATCCGCGATACCGCCGAGGCGCTGGGCGATCCCGTCTACTACGGCGACAATCTGACCGTGCATGATGTGCGGACGAGCCTGGAGGGCATCCGCTTCCGCTATATGGGGCGCGAGATGCAGACGCGGCTGATCGGTGAGCACCAGGTGGAAAACCTGAAATGCGCTCTGGCGGCGACGGAGGCGCTGCGTGACCGCGGCAAGCTGACCCTTACCGCCGACCATATCGGCAGCGGACTGTTGAAGGTGCGTCATCCCGCGCGCTTTGAGCGACTGGTGGAGCATCCGACCGTCATCCTCGACGGCGCGCATAATCCCAACGGATTGGCGGCGTTTGCCGACGCGGTGAAGTCCTTGGGCGGCGACGGGGAAAAGACCCTGATCGTCGGGATGCTGTCCGATAAGGACGTCAAGGGGCTGACGGCGCTGCGCGGACTGTTCCGCAATGTGATCGCAACGAATATCGGAAATCCGCGCGCGATGGCGGCGGGCTACCTCGCGGAATATCTCAAAGACATTTTTGCGGACGTCGAGGTCGTCCCGCAGCAAAGGGAGGCTTATCAGAAGGCGCTGTCCTACGGCACCGACGTCTATATCTGCGGCTCGCTGTATCTCGCGAGCGAGATCCGACCGATCAT
>CACZAW010000116.1 GCA_902779225.1 uncultured Ruminococcus sp.
CGTAGTGAGAATCGCCGTCGCGGTCATATCTGGCGCCGGAGCGCTGGGTCAGCGACTTAGCGAGCTCTTCATCCACGGTGACGCTGTCGCCGTTATCCCCCGACAGCACACACAGCTCGACGGCATTGAGCGACTTTCTGACGTCTCCCCCGCACGCCTTGGCGATATGGGCGACCGCCTCGTCGGAAAACACGATGGGCTTGCCCTTTTCCTCACTGAGGACACGGATCGCACGATGTACCGCGCGCGCGACCTCATCCGGCTCGACCGGCTTGAACTCAAACACCGTCGAACGCGACAGGATCGCGTTGTAGATATAGAAATAGGGATTCTCGGTGGTGGAGGCGATCAGGGTGATGGAGCCGTTTTCAATGTATTCGAGCAGGGTCTGCTGCTGCTTTTTGTTGAGATACTGGATCTCGTCGAGGTACAGCAGCACGCCGTCCAGCCCCTCAAAGGTGTTCAGCGTGGATACAATCTCCTTGATATCGGCGGTGGAGGCGGTGGTGCCGTTGAGCTTTTTGAAGCTGCGGTTGGTGATCCGCGCGATATAGGACGCAAGGGTGGTTTTGCCGACGCCGGAGGGCCCGTAGAATATCAAATTGGGGATCTGTCCGCTCTCGATGATCCTTCGCAGCGGTCGTCCGGGAGCAAGCAGCTCCTGTTGACCGACGATATCATCGAGCGATTCGGGACGCAGCCGATCGGCTAAGGGGGTGTTCATGGTGATTCCTCCGGAAACAAAGAATAACGAATAAAGAAAAACGAATAAAGAATAATTGATGGCGGGACACCCGCACCCGAAAAACAGGTTTGTTCGAGCGAATGCGAGTGACCGCCATTTTTCATTATTCAATATTCATTATTATTGATACAGGGGATATTTCTCGCACAGAGCGGCAACCTTAGCCAGAACGGACTCCTTGTTGCCCTCAAAGTCCTTGATAACCAGCGAGATGCACTCGGCGATGACATCCATATCCTCTTCGACAAGACCGCGTGTGGTCACGGCAGCGGTACCGATACGGATACCGGAGGTGACGAACGGAGAGAGCGGCTCGCCGGGGATGGTGTTCTTGTTGACGGTGATATGTACCTCGTCGAGGTTATGCTCCAGCTCCTTGCCGGTGACGCCGTCCTCTCTGAGATCCATCAGCATGACATGGTTGTCGGTGCCGCCGGAAACCAGCTTATGACCACGCTTGAGCAGTCCTTCCGCCAGCGCCTTGCAGTTCTTGACGATCTGCTCGGCATATGCCTTGAACTCAGGCTGGAGCGCCTCTTTGAAGCAGACCGCCTTGGACGCAATGATGTGCATCAGAGGGCCGCCCTGCATACCCGGGAACGCTGCCTTGTCGATCGCCTTGGCGAACTCTTCTTTGCAGAGGATCATACCGCCGCGGGGGCCGCGCAGGGTCTTATGGGTGGTGGTGGTGACAAAGTGCGCATACGGCACGGGGCTTTCGTGTACGCCGCCGGCGACAAGGCCCGCGATATGCGCCATATCGACCATCAGATACGCGCCGACCTTATCGGCGATCTCACGAAAACGCTTGAAGTCGATGGTTCTGGGATATGCCGACGCGCCGCAGACGATCATCTTCGGCTTGCACTCGACGGCGAGCTCCTCGACCTTATCATAGTCGATGCGGTGGGTCTCGGGATCGACGCCGTAGCTGACGACATTAAAATACTTGCCGCTGATGTTGACGGGCGAGCCGTGG
The DNA here is from genome assembly GCA_902779225.1 of uncultured Ruminococcus sp. Classification (GTDB taxonomy): domain Bacteria; phylum Bacillota; class Clostridia; order Oscillospirales; family Acutalibacteraceae; genus Ruminococcoides. The sequence continues at coordinate 1,725 of CACZAW010000116.1, forward strand.
GTCAGATGACCGCCTTCGGAAAGGTTCATACCCATGATGGTATCGCCCGGCTGCAGCATCGCGAAATAAACGATCTGGTTAGCCTGAGAGCCGGAATGAGGCTGCACGTTGGCATGCTCGGCGCCGAACAGCTCGCAGGCGCGGTCACGCGCGATATTCTCTGCGATATCCACCGCGTAGCAGCCGCCGTAGTAACGCTTGCCGGGATAACCCTCGGCGTACTTGTTGGTCAGTACAGAGCCCATCGCCGCCATCACGGCAGGAGAAACAATGTTCTCGCTGGCGATCAGCTCAAGATTCTGCTGCTGACGCTTCAGCTCGAGCGCCATCGCGTCGCCGATCTCGGCGTCATAGTTCTTTACAAATCCGATTGAGTCCATTAAATCCTTGTACATAATACCCTCCGTTATTTTGATTTTCTGTTTGATATTTCCTGAATGTATATAAATGCTGTTCAGCAATTATTTGTCTGTATTTCTTTGATGAGCCTTTGCAGGTCGTCGAGCGTTTCCATCGAAAACGCCGTATTGCGGAGCTTGGCGGCGTTCTTGAAGCCCCTGAGATAATAGGCGGTGTGCTTGCGCGCCTCGCGCATCCCGACCCGCTCGCCCTTATAGGCGACCAGTGCGGTGATATGGCGGGACAGCACATCGAGCTTTTCATCAAGATCGGGCCTCACAAGCAGCCTTCCCTCGCTCAGATACGCGTTGACCTCGCGGAAGATCCACGGATTGCCCAGCGCGCCGCGTCCGATCATGATGTAATCGACGCCGGTATACTCATACAGGCGCTTTGCCGACTGCGCATCGACCACGTCGCCGTTTCCGATGACAGGGATGCCGACCGCACGCTTGACGTCGCGGATGATATCGTAGTTGACGGGAGGCGCATAAAACTGCTGACGCGTCCTGCCGTGGACGGTGATCGCCGCCGCGCCGTTAGCCTCGGCGATCTTTGCGATCTCGACCGCGTTGATATGGTCGAAGTCAAAGCCGGAACGGATCTTGACGGTCACCGGCAGATCAACTGCAGCCGATACCGCCTTGATGATCCTGCCGCACAGGGCGGGATCCTTCATCAGCGCCGCGCCGGAGCCGCCGCCGGATATCTTAGGGGCGGGACAGCCCATGTTGATATCGATCACATCCGGCTGATATTGCAGCGCAAACCGCGCCGCATCTGCCATCGTTTCCGGCTCAGTCCCGAAGATCTGTACCCCGCAGGGATGCTCTCTGTCACTAACCTCCATCAGCTCGGCTGACTTTTTGGAATGGTAGGCGATCCCTTTGGAGCTGACCATCTCGCTGACGCAGTAACCCGCGCCGAATTCCATACACAGCTCGCGAAAGGCTCTGTCCGCTACGCCCGCCATAGGAGCAAGCGCGGCATAGCCGGAAAGAGTGAGCTTGCCGATCTGCATACTCAAGCGCTCCTGCGATGGGTACGTTTGCTGACCATCACGCCCGCTACGACCGAGATACCGACCGCGACGCACACCCACATAATGATGCCTGAGAACAGGGTCGCGTCGGATACATTCACATCGGGCAGGGGTTCTGCGGAAGCCGCGACCACCTCGGTGGGAGCGACCGTCGGCAGGTTGATGAGGTTCTCGTTCGGCACATACTGCGAGATATCCTCCGGCAGATCTTCGTCGCCGTTGATATATCTGTCACGGATCTGCTCATACTGATCCGCAATCACCTGAGGGGTCACAGCCGGGGCTTCGTTCTGATTGCCGCTGTCCTGACCGTCGCCGCTGTTATTGCCGTTTTCTTCGCCGTCCTGTACGTTTGCTCCCGCGTTGGGATCCGCGCCGGCGTTCGGATCGACGGCGCTGCTGCTGCCGCCGTCCTGAGGCGTTTCGGCCGGAGCGGGATCGACGTTGCCGCCGTCGCCGGAATCAGCGCCGGAATCTGCGCCTTGTCCGCCGCCGTCAACCAGCTCGCCGCCGTCGGGAGCGACATTCTCGCCGCCGTCGTCGGCATACGCGGTCAAAGCGGTCATACAGCACACAAAGACAACTGCTGCCAATACGGTGATAATTCTGAGAAAAAACTTATTTTTTTTGCACATAATAAGCTCCTTGATACCGACTTCCGATAAAGCGCTGCGTTTCCCTGCTATGCAATCTACCCATAGAAACGCTCGTTTTTTATCGGAGATTAGTATAATAACACAAACTACCGCATTATATTGCCTATTATAACAAATCCTCAGCCTTTTTGCAAGACTGAGGACAGTGCATTTCCTAATAATTCTCCCGTATACGCCGCTTCGTCGACGGTATTGCCGTCGGTGCCCACCTCGATCAGAAGGGATCCGTTGTTAAAATCCATGTTGTAGCTGAACTCGCCGAAGTACAGCGCGCGGGTCATCCCCGGGTAGTTATCCTCGCATTCCTTTTGCAGCTTGGTCGCAAAGATCAGGTTTTCTTTCCATGTCGGAAAGCCGCCGCTTTCGTCATAGCCGCTCATGATCATGATCTGCGCCGCCTTTTTGCCGCGATAGGTAAAGGTCGGCTTATACTTCGTACCGGCGTCGTCGGTCATCCCGTCGCGGTGGATATCCAGCGTCACGAGGATCCCGGGATACTTCTTCTTGTATCGCTCGATCGTATCCCAGCTGCGCGCGTAGGAGCCTTCATAGGAGGGATAATCATGGAGGGTCTTGTCGTGGACGACGCCGATCCCCTTTGCCTTCAGCGATGCGGCGATCCTGTCCCCTACCGCGATCACCCCCTGCGCCCCATCGGTGGAGCGCGGATAGAAATCCTCATAATAATAGCCGCAATCCTCATCGAGGTAGCTCTCGCAGGTATGCGTATGGTAGATCAAGACCTGCACGGTGCGGTTGTCCGCAAGCTGAAACGGCAGCTCCGACGCAAGCAGCTCACCGATATCGGGATCATACGGGGTCGTGTTGTCAAAGGCGATATTATCATAGCTCATATTGCCGGAGTAGGAATTGATCTCAACCACCGGATAAGTATTCCCGCTGTGGGAGGGCTGAGCAGGCTTTTCGGGCGCGGTCGTCGGAGCGGCTTTGCGGTCGGCAAGCGGCTTACGCAGCTGCGGCGCAACATCCTCGGAAATATGGCGGTCGGCGTCGTTATCCTCCGGCTCGACGTCGGAATACGCCTCGTCCACCGAGCCGTTGGGATATGTCAGCATCTGTGCCGCTACGACGCTGTCGCCGAACAGATCGAAGCATTCTGCCGCGCGGTGTGCCGCTGCCGTCAACGATACGCCGATGACTGCCGTCGCCGCAACAATGACCGATATACGTTTTGCCACATGCTTATTCATACGCTCACCCGCTATCAGTGTATGCGAAAAGAGGATAAGGTATTACTGATAGTGAGGAGTTAGGAGTGAGGAGTTGGGAATTATCGTCGTTATAAAAGATTCAGCAGATCTTCTACTTCTATCCCGCTTTGCAGGGCATAATTGATCGAGAGGGAGATCAGCTTTGCGGCGCGGTCGATCAGCAGATCGACCTCCTTGGGCGTGACGACCATCGCCCTGCCCTTCGGCGAGACCTCATCTCTGAGCCGGACGCTCTCGCTCTCATCGTTGATATCCAGCAGATCGAACGCCAGCGTCAACGCATCGACCACCGTCGGCACCCCCACGGCGATCACCGGGACGCCCATCGTAGAGGCGTCGATCCGCGCGCGATGATTGCCGACGCCCGCGCCGGGAGAGATTCCTGTATCGGAGATCTGGATGGTACAGCCCAGCCGCTCCAGCCGCCGTGAGGCAAGCGCGTCGATGACGATCAGCGCAGAAGGTCGGATGCGCTTGATAATCCCGAGCAGTACCTCGCCGGTCTCGATCCCTGTCTGACCGGTCACGCCGGTGTTCATAACCGCGACCGCCCGAAGACAATCCAGCCCCGTAGAACGCGCGATCTCGCCGGAGATATGGCGCGTCGCCATCACCTTGGACGCTGTCTTAGGTCCAAGCGCGTCGGGGGTGATCTCTACATTGCCCAGCCCCGCTACCAGCACCAGTCCGTTGACCGGCAAAAGCCTGCGTATCTCCCGCGAAAGAGCGATCAGCCGCTCGTCGGTATCGCGGACATTATCCGTCAGCGGCGGCAGCTCGGCGGTGATATAGGTTCCCTTCGGCTTTTTCAGCAATTGACCTGCCCGATCGGTTCGTATCCTCAGCCGCTCGATCCGCAGTCCGCCGACTGTTTCGGTCTCATAATCCACACCCTTGACGTCCTCGCCGAGCAGCTCTTCGATTATACCGAGAAAATCCGGATGCAAGGTCGGTTCTCCGTTCCATGCGATCCCTCTTTTATTACAGGTTTATGACATTATTATGAACAAAATTGTTATTTACATTCCATGCTGTTTATGGTAATATAATGATGTATATACAGTAGAAAAGAGGAGGCTTATATGAAAAAGAAAATATGTGCTTTTTTGCTGACGGCTGCTCTTTTGACGTCCCCTGTTTTCGGCAGCGCGAGTGCGGCAAGAATCGAGACTGTCCCTACCGGAGCGCACCGTGATATCGGCGTCGTTGCGGCGGATTATCCCGAGGTCGGCACGACTCTTGAGCCCGACGTCGAGCTTCCGTCCTCCTTCAGCAACCGTGAGCTTTCCATGCCGGTACGTCAACAGACGTCCAACGCCTGCTGGGCTTTCTCCGCTGCATCTATCATGGAGATCGCCGCCAACAAAGCCGGTATCTACAGCGATTATTTCTCTCCGCTGCACATGAACTGCTGGGGTACGACTCAGTCAAACGGTAAAGGCTGGCAGAGAGGCGTCACCTCCGGCGGTTATCCCTATATCGCGATGGGATATCTCACCTCCTACAGCGGCGTCGTCAAAGAAGCAGATTTTCCGATCACCGGAACATTGGACGACTATAACGAATGGGGCAGCTCGCTGACGCCGTTCATCGGCGCCGACTCAGTGATCTTCCTCAACGGAAACGATCGCGACACGATCAAAACCGCGATCTATCAATACGGCGCGGCGGTAGGCAATTATCACACCGATATGTCCTACTACAACACGGGTCAAACCGCCTACTACTGCGATTTTCCGGGTCTTTCGGTCAGCCAGCTCAACGGTCACGCGATCACGGTACTCGGCTGGGATGACAACTACAGCCGCGAAAACTTCAACGAAGCGCATCGGCCGGAATCCGACGGCGCCTGGTACTGCAAGAACAGCTGGGGTCCCGGCGGATCTGCCGACGGAGGCTACTTCTGGATCTCATACGAGGACTACTACCTCTTCGATTCGCGCTTCGGCCCGAGCTACGCGGTCGTCTCCCTTGAACAGCACGACAGCGACGTCCACCTTTACCAGAACGAGATCTACGGCGTCACGACCGAGTTCGATTACATGAACACCAAACAAGCGCTGACCTGTGTCAATGTCTTTGACTTCAAGAACGGCTACAACGAACTGGACAAGATCATGTTTGAAACCCTAGCGACAGGAGCCGACTATACCATCTCTTATATCCCGCTGGACGAAAACGATACTCCTCTGAAGGATCAAGATCAGTGGGTAACGCTCGGCACAGGCACAGTCGATTATCAGGGTTATGTCTGCATCGATATCGACAACTATACCGTTCCGAGCAAGAAGGCGGGCATCGGCGTTACCATCACGGCTAATGAAGCCTGCAGCAAGCCGTCGATCGGCGTCGGCGAGACCTTGACCGTCGGCAGCGGGTTCAGCCAGAGAAATGTTTTTGAGCCCGATGCTAAGATCGGCGGCAGCTGGGTCTTATATGATAAAAACAATATGCTCGAGCTCAACGACCTATATCAAAGATGGTGGCCCGGCGAAGGCGTGGAAGGAAACCTCGTCATCAAAGCCTTTGCAAACATCGTCGATATCATGGGCGACGTCGACCTTGACAAGCAGGTGACGATCCTTGACGTCACAAAGATCCAGCGCAGGCTTGCCGATCTGGAACCCTTTGACGAGCTTCAGGAAAAGCTGGCGGACTATGACGCAGACGAACTCGTCACGATCCT
>CACZAW010000117.1 GCA_902779225.1 uncultured Ruminococcus sp.
CGCGCGGGAAAAGACTGCAAAGCGGGTCGAGTTGAGCGCGCTTTCATTGACGTCGTGATCCAGGATTTCCAGCCCGTAAAGACGCGCGGTCTCGATCGAGGCGATCGCCGCAACAGAAGGATCGTTTTGCTCCTTGACCGCTTTTGCCGCAGCGGCGGTATTGCTGTATTCTACGGCTTTATAATTCTTTTTTCGAATATACCCTGCGCATTGTGCCAGCGCCTGCGGATGGCTGACAACGGTTTTGACGTCCTTTAGCGACGCGCCGCGGACGCCCAGTAAGTGCTGCGCGATCCGCAGCGTATAAATGCCGTTGACGTAGAGCGATCCGGAAAACATCAGATCCATCACCTGACCGACCTCGCCGGCGTAGCTGTTCTCGATCGGCAAAACACAGCAGTCGCAGTCGCCGTTCTCCACCGCCTCATATGCAGAGCGGAAATCGGGATAAGCGATCGCCTTGCCGTAAGGAAAGATCTTGGTCGCGGCGATATTGGCGAATGCGCCTTCGATCCCCGAGTAAGCGATTTTGGCGCCGCTGATCAGGCGCTCCTGATACTGCTTGGACACCGCCATCAGATCGCCCAGAAAGCGCGTATAATACGCGCCGATCTCCGGATCCTTGATAAAAGCCTGATTACGCGTGATGAGCGCCTGCTCCCGCGCCGCGTCATAGATCGGCAGCCCATGTTCTTTTTTATAGGCGGCGATCACCTTTGCCGCCTGCATCCGCTCTTCAAAGAGCGCCGCCATTTTTTCATCGATCCCGTTGATTACCTGACGGGCTTCATTCAGTTCTTTCATATACGTTCCTGCCTTTATCGCCGGACAATAGCCGATTGCCGGCGAACCATTCCGTTACACCGTGACGCTGCGCCTTCCTACGCAAAAAAGCGGCGGAGCCGCTCTTTCCTAAGTGTCGAATTTACTATAGCACGTTAAAGCATAAAAGTCAATAGCGTATCTGAAAATCCTGCGTCGATCCGGGCGGATCATTTTCGGTTTTTTCGGCTATGGAATTATAGGGTACAGCGACGCATTTCGTCGAGTTAAAACGCCTCCCGACATCCGTGTAATCAAGAGTGAATTTATTGACAAATAAAGGGAATAATGATACAATACTATAGAATGACGAAATATGACCAAAAAGAGGTTCCTGTTTCGTTATACAAGGCGTCATGCGACGCCTATCATTACGGATGTATACGAAAGGATGAACTGGAATTGGGAAAGATTCTTACTGCGATATTCGGAACCGGTTTATTTATGACGATCATCAAAAAACTCGACTCCGGAATCAAGCGCATATTCATCTCACTGATCAAGCCTTTTAACAAAGTTGTTCCGAACAAGGTCATCTTCCTGAACTTTACCGGCAACTATGATTGTAACCCGAAAGGCGTTTGTCAAGGACTGATCGACGGCGGTTATGACGTCGACTTGGTTTGGACGGTACTGAAAAACACCCGTGTCGGCCCGATGTTCTTCCCCGAAGAGGTACGGCCTGTGATGCGCAACTCCTACGAGTTCTTTAAAGAGCTTGCCAGCGCTAAGGTCATCGTCGACAACGGTATCAGCACGGCTTTTGTCCGTTATCATAAGAAGAGAAGCCAGGTGCTGGTCGAAACATGGCACGGCTCGCTGGGTATCAAAAAATTCGGCCGCGACGCCAACAACGATAAAAGCTGGCTCAGAAAAGCCGCCCGCGAAGGCCGCATGACCGACTATATCATCTCTAACTCCGACATGGAGGACGAGATCTATCGCGAGGATTTCTGGAAGACCACGCCGATCTGGAAGTTCGGTCATCCGCGTAACGACATCCTCCTGTGCAACGATAAGAAAAAGCTCGCGGAGCTCGATAAGTCCATCCGCAGGCAGTATGATATCCCGAAGGACGTCAAGCTCTGTATGTATGCGCCGACGTTCCGCGACGACCGCGACCTGCGCCCGTATATGATCGACTATGACCGTCTGGAAGAAGCGCTGACAAAACGCTTCGGCGGCAAGTGGGCGATCATGGCGAGATTCCATATGCGCACCAAGCGCTTCCTGAAATGGAATATGTTCCCGAACAACGTCTATAACCTCAGCGGTTATCCCGATATTCAGGAGCTGATGGCTGTTATCGACGTCGGTATCACCGACTACTCGAGCTGGATCTGTGAATATATGCTGCGCCGCAAGCCCGGCTTCACCTTTGCGACAGACGTCGAGAACTACGCCGAGCATGAGCGCACCATGTTCTTCCCGCTGACGGCTCTCCCCTTCCCCACCGCAGCGAACAACGATCAGCTGATGCAGAATATCCTCAACTTTGACGAAGAGAAATTCGTCAAGGACTGCGACGCCTTCCTGAAAGAAAAAGGCAGCATCGACGACGGTCACGCATCCGAAAGAGCGGCTGCGGCGATCAACAAGATCCTTCATCCCGAACAAGCACAGGCAAACTGACTATAAACCAATCAAGAAAAGAGGTAATCCATATGGTAGTAGCATTATTGACAGCGGCGGGCATCGGTTCGCGCATGGGTCAGGATATCCCCAAGCAGTTTATCCATGTCAACAACAAGCCCCTGATTGTCTACACGCTCGAGGCGTTTGAGCGCCATCCCAGCATTGACGAGATCGTGATCGTCACCCTTCCCAACTGGATGGACGTTGTCAAAGCATACGCCTCCCAGTTCAATATCACAAAGCTCAAGGCGATCGTTCCCGGCGGCGACACCGGTCAGGAATCGATCCACAACGGTCTGATGGCGATCAAGGAAGCGCACGAAAAAGAGAATCCCGTCGTCATGATCCACGACGGCAACCGCTGCCTGGTCTCCTCCGAGATCATCTCGAACTCTCTCGCCGTTTACAAGCAGCACGGTTCCGCGGTTGCGGCGATCCCCTGCGTTGAGGCCGTCTTCTACAGTCGCGACGACGGCGCGTCCTCGACCACCTCTATCCCCCGCGAGAATCTTTTCCGCACCCAGACGCCCCATACCTACAGCCTCGACAAGCTCCTTTGGGCGCATGAGCAGGCGGCGGAGCAGGGCATCGAGAATACCGCCGCATCCTGTACGCTGATGCAGGCGCTGGGCGAGACCGTCTATTTCTCCAAGGGCGCCGAAAAGAATATGAAGATCACCACCACCGAAGACCTCGACCTCTTCGAGGTACTTCTCCACACCGAAAGAACGACCTGGTTAAAGTAATATGATTTATAACGAAGCATACTGGAAGGACGTAGAACGGGTCATCCCGCACGTCAAGGACATCAAAAAGCTCTACGGCAAAACCATCCTCATCACCGGCGGCAGCGGTCTGATCTGCGCCTGTGTCTGCGATATCATCTATTATCTGAACACACACGACAATGCCGATATCCGCATCATCCATGCCGCGCGCACCCACGAGGAGCCCGCCGACCGTTTTCCGCATATGAAGGAAGGTCCCGACTACGGCTTTGTCTATTATGACGCGACTAAGGCGGAAGGCATCGACGTCGAAGCGGATTATATCATCCACGCCGCGTCAAACGCCAATCCGGCGGCGTATGTCAAGGAGCCTGTCGAGACCATGGCGGCTAACTTTATCGGATTGAACAGCCTGCTTTCCATGGCGGTCAAGAAAGGCGTCGAGCGCGTGCTGTATATCAGCTCCAGCGAGGTCTACGGTCAAAAGGACAACATGGAGCCGTACTTTGAGAACGACTACGGTTATCTGGATATCCTCAATCAGCGTGCCTCCTACCCCAGCTCCAAGCGCGCCACAGAAACCCTGTGCGTCGCCTACAGCATGGAGTACGGCATGGACACTGTCATCGCGCGTCCCGGCCATATCTACGGTCCCGGCGTCACGCCCTTTGACAACCGCGCGACCGCTCAGTTCACCCGCAACGCTGTCGCAGGCGAGGATATCGTCATGAAGTCCGCCGGCAGTCAGCTGCGCTCCTACTGCTACTCGCTAGACTGCGCGACCGCGCTGCTCGCGATCCTGCTCTCCGGCGAGAGCCAGAACGCCTATAACATCTCGAACCCGAATTCCATCATCACCATCAGCCAGATCGCCAAGTGCATCGCGGACGCCGCGGGCACCAACCTCACCTATGAGAATCCCGACGACGCCGAGGCGGCAGGCTACAACCTGATGAGCAATTCGTCGCTGGACAGCAAAAAGCTCGAAGGCCTCGGATGGGCGGCGGAATTCAGCCCCGAAGAGGGCGCCGACCGCTGTGTCAGATTCTACGGCTGAGCCGTTAATATTCTTTATTAGAAATATCCCTCCTGAACGCTCGGGAGGGATTTTCTGATTTTTGTTATTGGATTCGCATTTTCGGTTGACTTATCCGCAGCAGTCATAGTACAATAATCCCTGTAAAGAATCCGTCATTTTTTGATAAATGAAAGGCATGAGTTATATCACATGAAGCATATTCGAAAACCGATCATTTTGATAACGGCAGTGCTTCTGTTGTTATTATGCGGATGCAGCACCGCCACTCCCGACAACACCGCCGATCAGGCAACAGAAGCAACAGCAAGTACGACAGCGGAAACGACAGCGCAAAGCAGTACCGCACAGCGGCACAAGGTGATCATCGATACAGACACCGGTTCGGACGACGCTGCCGGGATGATCCTCGCCGCGTCAAGCGACCGGCTCGACATCTTAGGCGTCACCGTACTGTACGGTAATGTACCGCTGCATCAAGCAGCCGAAAACTCACTGCAGGCGCTGGAGGTCTGTAATGTTAACGCGCCGGTTTATATCGGTGCGGACAAGCCTCTGAAAAAAGAGCGCAAAGAGATGATCAGCGTTCACGGCGCGGACGGTATGGGCGATCAAAATCTGATCCATCCGAAGCACGACGAAGAGAAGGGCGACGCAATCGACTTTATCCTCGATGCGATCAAGTCGGATCCCGGCGAGGTCGAGATCATCGCGCTGGGGCCGCTCACCAATATCGCACTTGCCTTGCAGAAGGACCCCGATACAATGAAGCTCTGCAAGCATATCTGGGTGATGGGAACGACCGGCTTCGGCGCAGGAAACGCGACGCCGGTAGCGGAATTCAACGTCTATAACGATGCGGAGGCATACGATATCGTTCTGCGTTCCGAGCTGCCGATAACGATCCTCGGACTGGATATGATCAAGCAGGAAGAAGCGAGGCTCACCGCCGACGATATTTCAAAAATGGCGAATGGAAACAAAAAAGGCGTCTTTATGAGTAAGGCGTTCACAAAGCTCTTTGCCTTTTATCAAAAATCGGGGCAGAATATGATGCTGCCCGATCCGATGGCTGTCGCCTGCCTTACCATGCCGGACATGGTGCTTGAAACAAAATCGTGCTACGGCGCAGCCTGCACCGATAGCGACGCGACCTACGGACAAGTCATCCTGTATCAGGAGGGCGCCGTATATGAAGCGATGCCCGAGATCGGATCCTATAACCTAGAGATCGTCACAAAGATAGACACAAAGCTTTTCAAAGACTACTTTATGTCGGTGATGACCGACTGATTCAAAAAATTAAGCAGACCGTTACCGATCAGGCAGCGGTCTGCGTTTTTTACTGTCAGATTATTTTAACGAAAGGTTTTGGACAGGAAATTATAGAAGCATTGACCCCAAAAATCACTGTCGTGTCCGTAGCCCTCAACGTAATCCGTCTGATTTTTGACTCCCATTTCATTCAGCACATCGCGATAATAGAGCGTGCAGTCGATGTTCCACGGATCCTCGCTGCCTACTGCCATGTAGAGATAGCGGGGCGTGTTGCTCTCGTTCGGCTGAGGGAACTCCTGCATATACGGCGTATTCCAGAAGGTACCTTTATAATACTCGGTCGGTATCACGCCGGTATCGGGTGCGAACGACCCGATATAGCCGAACTTGTAGAGGTCTTTCCACAAGGCGACCACGAAGCGAGTGCGAAT
>CACZAW010000118.1 GCA_902779225.1 uncultured Ruminococcus sp.
TGACTGTTTTTCTAAAACTCTTTTGAGATGTTCTCTAAAAAACAAAATAGTTATGATATAAATTGCGCTTTCCCTCTTGACAAATGTCACTACATAACAGGGAGAGCGTAGATCAGGCATATGTCGTCAGCTGGGCGCTCCTAAGACGGGGCAGGGGTTGAGCGATAAAGGAACGAAAATAGTCTCCACCATATGGATAATGGGAGTCCCAAACGGGGCTCCCATTTTTCATTAGTGTGGGTGGAGAGTATTGGAATCGAAGGCGACCTCGTCGTCATTCGCCGTACTCGGCAGGGGCAGCCTGTTCGGCAGCCCCTCGACCTCGTGTGGCGATTCCTCCTCTCCCCATAACGCGGGGCGTTATGGGGACCCCGTTATGCGAGCGCGCAGTCGCTCCGAGCGAAGGTAGAATCAGTCCGGTGGACTGATTCTATCGAGAGCGTAGATAGAGCATATGTCGCCTGCCGGGCGCTCCTAAGACGGGGCAGGGGTTGAGCGACAGGAAAACAAAATAGTCTCCACCTAATGAACATTTTAACGTTTGACCCTTTGACCCTTTGACATTGACCCCTCTGTAATTGCTTTGTTAAAAAAAGAGGAATCAGTTCCGCTTTTATAAAAACCATATCCCTTTCGACGAATCCATCGCCGCTGTTCTGTTTTGAAATTTTTATTGATTTTAGACAGTTTTTTACAGCAGAATTCGGCACGCGACAACGCGAAACACCCCTGTGGGATTATTGACTTTCACCCCTATTCTATTGTAAAATAAATCTAGGTATATGATGACTGTCATTTTATTGAAAATGCAGGAATAATCATTTCAAAGGAGGGTGAAGGATATGAGACACAAAATCAAGCGGCCTATCAGAAAAAGTCTGGCTTTCGGATGCTTGATTTTTGTTTTGTTCCTTTGTCTGGTGTTGGGCGCTATCAACTACTCCGGATATAAGCAGACGCTGTATCACCATTTTGAGGAGCATATCTCCAGCATCCTGAATTACGCTGCCGCAAATATTGATGTTGACGATCTTGAACAATGCATCGATACGAACAAGAAATCCGAAAAATTCAATGAATTGCAAACGGTGCTTGACAAGATCAAGGATAATATCGATCTGGATTTCATTTATATCGTCGTTCCGCTGAATACGGCGGCGACAAATAACATGAAAAATGTTATTGCCGGCGTCAGCGAAGACGAATACGAAAACCACAGCGACGAGCTGGTGCATCTCAACCAGCTGACCGGCGATACGTATTCGTCTGCGAGCGCCAGAAAATATCTGGACGCTTATCGGAACGGCAAGCTGACCTTCTTTGAAGAGGCTTCCGAATGGGGCGACGAGTATACTGGTTTGCTGCCGCTCTATGATTCACAGGGCGACAAGGTCGCCGCGCTGTGCGTGGATATGAATGTGAAGGACATCCTGGATCAGGTGCATCATCGAACGGTCTTTATCGTGGTGATCATCGGGATCATGGGCTTGGCTTTCACGCTGTTGTTCCTGTACTGGACCAGACGCAATATCTCAAAGCCGATCCAGGATCTGGAGGAGTCCGTATCGCAGTTTGCCGCTACCGGTCACAGGCAGAAGCCGCCTGAGGAGCTGGTGCTGGAGGTGCCTGAGATCCATACCGGCAATGAGGTGGAATCGCTGTCTGACGCTGTCGTCAAGATGAGCGAAGAGATGCGCGACTACGCGATGGAGATGGCGCTCGCCGAGGAGGAATCCGAGCGCAAGAATATCGTGCTGGGTGAAGCGCTGACCGCAGCGCAGGAGGCGAACCGCGCCAAATCCACCTTCCTCTCCAATATGAGCCACGAGATCCGTACCCCGATGAACGCGATCATCGGACTGGATAATATCGCGCTCAACGATCCCGAACTGTCCGATTCCACCCGCGAAAATCTGGAAAAAATCGGCTTCTCGGCACAGCATTTGTTGAGCATCATCAACGATATCCTCGATATGTCCCGCATCGAGTCCGGCCGCATGAGCATCAAGAGCGAGGAGTTCTCTTTTGCCAAGACGCTCGAGCAGGTCAATACCATTATCAGCGGTCAGTGCCGCGATAAAGGGCTGGAATATAAATGCAGCATCCTCGGCGAGGTAGATCATTATTATATCGGCGACGATATGAAGCTCAGACAGATCATGATCAATATCCTCGGCAATTCCGTCAAGTTTACGCCTCAGGGCGGCTCGGTCGAATTCACAGTCGAGAGGATCGCGCGTTATCAGGGTAATGCCACGCTCCGCTTTGTGATGGCGGATACCGGCATCGGTATGAGCAAGGAATTTTTGCCGAAGATTTTTGACAGCTTCAGCCAAGAGGAAACCAATACCTCTTCCAAGTACGGCACCACAGGTCTGGGTATGGCGATCACCAAGAATCTCGTCGAGCTGATGAACGGCGATATCGCCGTAGAAAGCGAAAAGGGAAAGGGCACGACCTTTACCGTCACGATCACGCTGAAGGAATCGCCGAAGAGAGAGGAACAAAACAGCGACCTTGAGGTTCGTCCGGGCGAAATGACCGTGTTGGTGATCGACGACGACGAGGTGGCGTGCGAGCACGCGCGGCTGACGCTGGGTCAGGCGGGCATTGTCTGCGAGACCGCCATGAGCGGCAAGGAAGCGCTCGAGAAGGTGCGGCTCCGCCATGCGCGCAGAGAGCCGTACAGCATGATCTTGGTCGACCTGAAAATGCCTGAAATGGACGGTGTTGAGACGACCGAAAAGATCCGCGAGATCACCGATAACGACTCGGTCATCGTTATGCTGACGTCTTATTATTGGGACGACATCGCGGATCAGGCTAAGGAGGCGGGCGTCGACTGCTTTGTTTCCAAGCCGTTGTTCATCGCGACGATTATGGATGAATATCAGGCGGCATATCGGAGCCGCAAGGGTATCGCAAAGCCACATAAGGCCGACCTGAACGGCAGAAGGATCCTTGTTGCGGAGGACGTCGGCATCAATGCCGAGATCATGGAAATGATCCTGCAGACCCGCGGGATGACGGCAGATATCGCCGAAAACGGTGAGATCGCCGTGGATAAGTTTGCCGCGCATCCGGAGGGTTATTATGACGCGATCCTGATGGATATGCGTATGCCGGTGATGGACGGTCTGGAGGCGACGGGCGCGATCCGCGCGATGAACCGTCCGGACAGCAAGAAGATCCCGATTATCGCTTTGACCGCAAATGCCTTTGACGAGGATGTTCAGCGGTCGCTGCAGGCGGGTCTGAATGCCCATCTGAGCAAGCCGATCGAGCCGGAGAGCCTGTACGAAACGCTGGAAAGCCTGATCGACGCATAAAAACATATAAGAATACGCCCTGCTTTCGGAAGTCCGGAAACAGGGCGTTTTTGTTCAAAATTGTCATTGCGAAGCCCTTTAGGGCTGTGGCAATCTCAACCGATTTAATAGGGTAAAGTGTCCGGTGGACACTTTAATGCTTGCACCGGGGAAGTTTATTGAATATCAGTATGAGATCACAGCTCGTCGATGGCGGCGATCAGCGGCGCGATGACCTGCTTTTTGCGGCTGACGACGCCGGGCAGGAACACCGAATCCTTTTTCGGGTCGCAGGAAAAGGCGCTGCGGACGACCGCCATAGCGTTCTGTCCGACAAATAACAGCTCGGTGGAGCGGTCGATGATATTCGTCAGCATGACGAACAGCATATCGACGCCGGAGTTCGGGAGCTGCTTCTCCATATAGGGGAGCAGCTTCTTTTTGACCTTTTCGAGCTCCTTTTCACTGACGGAGGTGACCTGCGAGACGATGATCGAGGCGGAGGCGGCGCTGAAGCTCTTGCAGTCGATGTGGAAGATCTCGTCGGGCGTTTTTTTGCCCAGCTTGGAGCCGGCGTTGAACATCGCCATGGCGTGCTCTTTGACGTCGATACCGGCGATCTGTGCAAGCTCGCGCGCGGCGCTTTCATCCGCGGGAGTACAGGTCGGCGAGCGGAACATCAGCGTGTCGGACAGGATCGCGGAGCACAAGAGTCCGGCGATCGTCGGCTCAATCTCGACGCCGCGTTCGCGGTACATCATCGTGATGATGGTGGCGGTACAGCCCAGCGGCTGTGCGCGGAAATAGATGGGGTTGACGGTCTCGACCGAGTCGATGCGGTGGTGGTCGATGACCTCGATGACGTCGGCTGCTGTGATCCCGTCGACCGCCTGACCTTTTTCGTTATGGTCGACAAGAATGACCGGCTGGCGCTCGATGTTCAAAAGGTTGCGCTGAGACATCATGCCAAGGTAGCTGTCGTTGTTGTCCAGTACGGGGAAGTAGCGGATGCGCAGCTTGGAGACGGTCGCCTTGACGTCGGCGACCAGCTCGTCGATATTGAAGGAGATGATGCCGTCCTTGCGCATGATATGCGAGATCGGCATCGCGTGTGTAATCAGCTTGGAGCAGGCGTACAGATCCATCGGCGAGACGATAACGATACAGCCGGTCTCTTCGGCACGCTTGCGGATCGCGGGCGTGACCTTTGAGCCGACACAGATGACGATACACGATGCGCCGCTCTCGATGGCTTGCTTTTGCAGCTCGGTGTTGCTGCCGAGGATGACAAGATCGCCCTCTGCGATCGTATCCTCCAGCACCGAGGGGTGATAGGAGGCGACGACGATCTTACCCTTGGAAAACTTTGCTTCGGCGTTGCCGACAATGATCTCGCCCCACAGGGTCGCGGCGATATTGGCATAAGGCGTGGACGCCTTGGAGAGCGCGCGGGGATCCTGATCCTCGAGGTAGTTGCGTGCGACGTCGCCGAGGGTGATGATACCCTTGATCTTTTTGCGCTTGGTGATGACGGGAAGGCTCTGGATGTTGTTGTCGCGCATATGCTCCCATGTGCGCTTGAGCGAGATCTGAGGGGGAACGCCCTCTACATGGCGGAACTGGACGTCAATGATCCGCGGCTCCAGAGATTCGATCAGCTCGGGAGCGTCTACACCGAATTTGTCGAGAACATACTGCGTTTCGTTATTGACCTCTCCCGCCCGGCAGGGAACATAGTTTTCGCCGGTTAGCTTGCGCTTGAGAGCGGCGTAACAGATGGCGGAACAGATAGAATCGGTATCGGGATTCTTGTGCCCGATGACGATGACGGATTTCATGAGGACACGCCTCCTTAGACGAGTTTCATACCGACTTTAATTGTACCATAGGCGGGGGAAGAAAGCAATTTGAACGGAGAATAATTGCGGTGGTGAAATCGCCGATTTTTGAGGCGTGTTTTTATAGAAAATGAATAATACTAATATTCCATTAAACGCTTTAACACATTTATTAGCGGGATATTTCGCAGAGCAAGGCGGACGACGCAGGCATACTGACGTATGTCAAGAAGTCCAACACAGCTATGCGGAATATAACGCAATAAATGTTACAGTGTTTTAATGAATATTAGTATTCACCCCGAACAAAGAGCGTTCGGGGCGAGGATGATAAAAATTTGAAATGATCTGCGTTACAGATAGTGTGCGCGCAGCTCGTCGGGGGTCTTAGCGGAGAGGTAGGACGGCGCGATATCGAGCAGCGTCTTTGCGCCGGTCATGCCCTCACTGTTCATGCGGTGTGCGGCGCGTGCGCAGGCGACGAGGACAGAGCCGGTGAACTCGGGATTGGAGTCGAGCGTGAGCTTGTACTCGATGACCTGATTGACGCCGTCGCTTGTCGTGCCGGAGTGGATGACCGAGCCGCCGTGGGGCAGACCGCTGTGGTCGCGCTTCATCTCCTCCATGCTGATGAAATGCACGGTGGTATCGTAATCGGCAAAGTAGTTGGGCATGGTGACGATCGCTTTTTCGATCGCCGCCTTGTCAGCGCCGTCAGCCGCGACGACAAAGCATTCGCGGGTATGCTTCTGACGGGTGGTCAGCTC
>CACZAW010000119.1 GCA_902779225.1 uncultured Ruminococcus sp.
TCTGTTGTGCTGACACTGGACGGATTCAGCGACGCCAAAGGACTGAGCGATCTGCTCGCGACCGTCACCCTCAGCGACGGCTCCGTCGTCAAGCGCGAGGTCACCCGCCAGAAGACGGTCATCCCCAACTGCCTGAGCGACAAGGTCACGCTGAAAAGCGTTTCCGTCACGGCTAAGGACGACGCGGGACAGGTCTTTGAGATCGCATCGGGCGACAGTCCGAACCTGACCGTCGATCCCGATACATTCAGGGACTACACTGTCAATTGCAATGCGTTTGATATCAACAACATCCGCCTGCGCCTGAATAATCAGACTTTTCCGGTCAAAGCGTTTGAAGACTGCACGCTGCATACGCTCACCGCGTCGGATGTGCTCTCCTTCGACAGTGCGCTCTTCATCGATGAAAACAAAAAGAAATATGATCTCAGCAGCGATCCCGCGGTCAGCTTCGATGATGACAGCATCCGTATCACGTTCACGGAGCTGGATCGCAGCGCCTCCCTCAGCGGAATCGTGACCGACTCTGATGATGAGCCGATCAGCGGCGTCGCCGTTTCCTGTACTCAGACGATCAATAAATCCGCAGTCACCTTCTCCGCGGTAACGGATGAGGACGGCTGTTATGAGTTCAAGAATATTTATAACGGAAAGCACGCGTCTGTCGCTTTCTCAAAGAATAACTATCCTTCCGTATCCAGATCTCTCCTGATCGAGGATGACTCGGAATGTGATGCGACCATGACCGCGATCGGCGGCGTCACCGTCCGCTTTACCGACTATGTATCGCTGGGCAGGATCACATGGAGCGGCGCCGACGACGGTTTCCTCAGCATCAGCGGCGGGTATAGCTGTACCCTGCCTGTCCTGCAGAGCGTCAACGGACAGCTCACCGTCACACTGAGCGGCGAGAATGTGGCGGGTACGGTCAGTGGAACCGTCAACGTCACACGCGGCACGGGCGAGCTGACGCTCGATCCCGTCAAGAAGGGCGTCATCGACTGGTCGGGCGTAGGCGCGCAGGGCAGCGAGACCGTTTCCTACACCGCGTATCCGATCAGGATCACCGGTACGAATTTCTCCAAGCTGTACGCGCCTCAGAACTGCGGTTACATCGAGGTCAATCCCGGCGAATATACCGTCAGCATCCTCAAATCCGGCTCCAATGAAGCGTATGCATCCCAAAGGCTGACGGTCAAGGCAGACGAGACCTCTTATGTCAATATCGCGCTTCCCTCCGCTGCGAAGGCGGCGAGCGTTTCCTCCGGTAAGCTGACCGGCCCGCGCGCCGCGGCAAACGGCGAGGTCTATAAGCTCAGCGGTCTGATCACCTCCATCGACGGCAGCAAGATCAAGAATCTGCGCTTCCAGATCGGCGATACCATGTCGTGGAGCGACAACATCGACCATGTCGTCATCAACGGTAAGTCAGCCGCGATACGGAACGGCATTGTTACCAATGACGAGGAGAACGCCTCTATCGACTGGTCGCTGCCGCTCAACTTTACGGTCTACTGTACGCAGGAAGCCGACGCGCAGAATACCTCCCAGAATGTGACCGCTTATGTCACGGCAAAAGACGAAGCGCTGATCGGCACCGTCGTCACAAAATACGTTCCCAACCTCACGCTGAAGACCGTCTCCGCTTTCGGCGCCGCCGCAGGCAGCGGAAACGACCTGATCCCCGATCCGGTTTCCTTTACCGGCAAAAGTATCGCGAATACAGAGATCAGGCTGTACGATAACGACAAGCTGTGCGCGGTCGCGACGACCGACGCGCGCGGTAACTACAGCGGCTCGCTCAACCTGACAAGCGCCTCTTACTACCACACCATCCGTGCCGAAGCCGATTTCGGCGGCGAGACCGTCACCGCAAAGAGCTACTGCAAGTGTATCAAAGACGGTGCTGTATTGCAGTCCCTTACAATGAACGGCGAATCGATCCCGATCAACGGCGATAAGATCGCTTATATGACCGTCCCGACAAATTTCGTCAACTTCTCTGCGTCGTTCAAGAACGCCGATATGCTTGATGACATCACCTATACGGTCAATCAAAAAGAGGTCACCTCCAAGGTGTTCTTCAAGGTCAGCACGATCAGCGGCTATGAGCTGCTCCCTGCGACCGCAAACCAAAAAGGCGACGTCTGGACGACAGACGATTACTACCACGGTGCGGATTATCCCACCGGCGTCAAGGTGCTGTATAAGAACAAGGCGAAGGACTACTCCTATACCGCCGAGTTTGACGACGGGCTCGCCTCTGTCGGCGCTGATGTGTCCAATAGCTACGCGCCGACCGGCATCTACGCATCCTCCTTTAAGCGCGCGGTAGAACGCACCGACAGCTATGATAAGAACAATTATGCCTCGATCTATGATTACAACAAATGGATCAGCGATTTCACCGGCAACAACGAGGCGTGGAACGATCCGGCGATGAGCGCCGACAAGAGCGACGAATTATACAGAGAGGTCGCTTCTGCGCTCAACCGCAACGAAGGCACGGGCAAGAACGGCGCAAAAGCGATCACCGCTGAGCAAGCCGCCGCACGTTGTCCCACAACCGAAGCGCAGGTTCGCACCTATGCCGATTCTCCCGCCTATACCGTGAACGACCAGAACCTGAAGCTGAGGAAAGATGAGCTCGACGCAAAGGGCTATGAATCCTATTACTATAAGGACAGGACCAGCGGGCACGTTTTGTGTATGTTCAAGGGCACCTTCTACTATGACAAGAACGCCCAGCCGGTCGCCTCACCGACCAAAACCAACGTATACAACGGCATCCCCGTCACCGAAGAGGACGAGCGGCTGTTCAAGGACGGCAAGCCTCTCGGCTCCACGCTGGACGTTATTTACGTTTGCGATGTGACCGCTAAGAAATGGGTGCGCACCCAGACCGCGATCCTCTCACCGGGAGCAGCCTCACCGATCCACACCTATTCCACACAGGTACCCGGTAAGCAGGAGGCGCCTTTCTCGTACAAACAATCCGCCGTCAATCCTGTTTCGTCGAACGGCAGCGGCCCGGCGTCTACCGGCGCATCCGGCGGCGCTGTCACCGGAGGTGACTATCACGAGCTGACCGGCTTCAGCATCAGCATCAATCCGAAGGACGTCAGCGCAAAGACCTACAGTCAGTTCGGCGTAGCGGTCGTCAGCTGCGGCGTCGGCGGTTATATGGCGCTCGGAAAAGGCGTCCCAAGCACAAAGATTCTCAGCGAATACTCCCGCGAATCAGCGAAAGTCTTGGATCCGACAAGCGGCCAGCAGATCGCGCATGTCATCAACGAAGTCGACTATGAGTCTATCGTCGCCGCCGAGGCATTCAAACATATAGGCAACGGTATCGGAAGCGTGCTGAAAGGCCCGAACGAGCCCTATGACGCTTACGAGAATATGCAGCGCTACCTGACCAACAACATCCGCTGGTACGGAAAGGTCGAAAGCGTCGCTAAGCAGACCAACAAAACCAATAACGGCGGGCCGATGGGCGATTTCTCCGCGACGGCAATCATGGCGAAATACCTGAAAGAACAGTCGGCGATCGTTCAGACCGATCTCCACGATATACAGGCGGCGATCGAAAGCGCCAAGACCCAGGGCGAATTTACCGATACTGTGTCAGGGCCTCTCTCTCAGCTGGCTTACGGCTGCTCGATCATCCCCGGCTGGGGCTTTATCGCTGCAGGCAGCGTTGACGGCATCAACGTCCTGCTCAACGCCGCGCGCGATACCCACAACGAGGAAGTGATCCGTGCGGTCGAGAAGTTCAACGAGGATCTGACCCACTTCATGAAGCTTGACAGAGACGCGAAGCAATCCATCAAAGCCGTCGATGAGACTATCGAGAAGAATCGTGACAAGTATCCCAACACCAAGACCATCGAGGAGCTGGTCGATGAATACGGCTATGACAAGATCCCGATGCCCGATCCCGATGAAGATCCCGGCAACGCCGACGATGATAACCCCGAGGACAATGACGAGTATAACGATGAAGACTGCGAGCTGACGCCTGTCCACGATCCGTCCGGCGTCGTCTATGAGGCGGTGCTGAGCAATCCCGTAGCGGGCGCCGAGGTCACCCTCCGGCGTTATCACAACGCACAGGATCCGCTTGCGGTATGGGATGACAGCGATTATCTCAAGCAGGCAAATCCGCTTTTGACGGATGAGAACGGCTGCTTCCGCTGGGATGTCCCCGAGGGCGAGTGGTTCGTCACCGCTACGAAGAGCGGCTATGTGTCCGGCTCGTCACAGAACGATACGGCGGCGACCGTCACGCACGGCGACGTCAACTATCTGCCCGTCCTGCCGCCGCAGCTCAACGTCAATATCCCGCTGATCAGTTACAAGGTTCCCGAGGTCGAATCGGCGACCGCAAAGACCGACGGCGTGTATATCAAATTCTCCAAATATATGGACGAGTCGAAGCTCACGGCGGAGAACTTCACCCTGAGCGATCCTCAGGGCGTGCCGATCGCCTTCACCCTCGAGAAGCTCGATTCTGAGCAGGCGCCCGATAATATCAACTACGGCGGCAGCGCTCCGTCCTATACCCGTACCGTCAAGCTCTCCGCAAATCTCAACAGCGGCGCTGAATTGATGCTGAGGGTCTCGGGAGATCTTATCAGCTATGCGGGCGTTCCGATGTCCGCGTCCTACTTGAACGCCCTCACCGTTGCGTCCAAGACGGCTTATTCCGCGCCGACCTTCTCCGTGGATGCGGGCGAGGTTGATAAGGGCACGGTCGTGACCCTGTCTTGCGCGAAAGGCGCAGAGATCATCTACACCACCGACGGCTCCGCTCCCTCTGCCGATAACGGTATCCGCGCAAAGAGCGGCGTACAGGTATCCCTGATCATCAGCACCACGCTGAAAGCGATCGCCGTCGGCGCAGGCTCCGACGCCAGCGAGATCGCCGAGGCGACGTATACCGTCAATGGTATCGCGGCAGATGAACCGCCTGTCCGCCTTGTGCTGGGAGACGTTGACGGAGACGGTTCTGTCACGATCGTTGACGCAACCATGATCCAGCGTCATCTGGCGTCACTTTCGACCTCCGCCTATCATGAGGAGGTTGCTGATACAGACGGCGACGGCAAAGTCACGATACTGGATGCGACCGCTATCCAGCGTTTCCTCGCCGAATTGGACTGCCCCGACGGTATCGGCGAAGCAATATAATATGCATTAGAAACGTCTTATAGACATCAAAACAATAAGAGGTACCCGATTGGGTACCTCTTTTTTACAGAGCAAATAGGGGAGATATATCAGGCGAACTGGCGTGTTATACAGCACGGCGTACTTACCGTTCTGCTCCATCAGGGTATCGTGATCGCCGACCTCCTTGATATCGCCGTTCTCCATATAGAGGATCACATCCGCGTCACGGATCGTCGACAGCCTGTGCGCGATGACAAAGTTGGTGCGGCCTTTCATCAGAACCGCCATCGCGTTCTGGATCGCCTGCTCGGTGTGCGCGTCAACGTTACTGGTCGCCTCGTCGAGGATCATGATCTCGGGATCGGCGATGATGGCTCTGGCGATCGTCAACAGCTGCCGCTGTCCCTGTGAGATATTCTCCGCGCCTTTAGTCAGCATCATATCATAGCCGCCCGGCATGGTTCGGATGAAGCTGTCGGCGCAGACGGATTTTGCCGCTTCGATCATTTGCTCGTCGCTGACCTCACGCTGCGCACCGTATTTCAGGTTGTCGCGGATGGTGCCCTCAAACAGCCATGTGTCCTGCAGCACCATGCCGAAATGCGTCCGCAGCTCGTGACGGGTCATATCGGTGGAATTCACGCCGTCGATGATAATCTTGCCGCCGTCGATCTCATAAAAACGCATCAACAGATTGATCAG
>CACZAW010000120.1 GCA_902779225.1 uncultured Ruminococcus sp.
TATCGGCAGTATCTTCAGCTCCATCGACGTCAACGACATGATCAAAAAGGGCGTCATATTCCTCGGTGGCCTGACCGGTAAGGCGGGCGACAAGATGATGAACATGCTGATCCTGCCTACCGAAGACCCCGCCTCCTTCCAGATCATGGTTTTTATCGGCTACAACAAGCGTGCGCAGAAGTCTGAGGAAGGCAAGCTCAACGTCGAGTTTGACCCCGATCAGATGTATGACGACATCGACAAGTTTGACGAAGCCATGAGCGATATGTTCAAGGACGAAGATGATGATGATGACGACGATGACGAAGGCGGCGGCGAAGCTTCGGTCAAGTTCAACTTCTACGGAACACTGACGCTTGACGCTCATCTGGGCATCAAGGACGGAAACTGGGATATCCGCTTCGCGGGCGGCGACATAGGCACAAACTTCGCCGTCGGCTATGAGTGGTCGCAGAATTTCATGTGCGGTCCCGTGCCTGTCTTCGTTTCCTTTGAGGTCGGCGCTCATGCCGATCTGGAACTGGGCTTTGCCAGCATTGACGATGTGCGCGAGATGCTTCTCGACGCCGCAATGGGCGTGTCTATCGAGGCGTTCGCCGGTCTGGGCTTTGATATGTCCCTCATAGCGTTCCAGCTCGGCATCTTCGGCAAGATCAGCGCCGACGTCAATTTCCTTTATCTCACAAGATCGGATCAGTCCGGTTCTATAACCTCTAATAACGGCACGAAGCTCGATATCGCGGGTGAAATCGGTCTGCGTATGAAAGTCAAGATCCTGTGCATTACCTACAGCAAGACCTTCTGCTCCACCGGCTTCAACTGGTCGAAAACGTGGGGCAAGTATAACGAAATCCTCGACGCATGGGAGAGCGGCAGCCCCGCCGAGATCAAGGGCGTTACCGCTAACGGCAGGGCGTACAAGATGGCGCTCACTCCCACCGGCGCCGCTATGATCACGATCGACGGCGAAGGCGAGCTGGAAAACCGTGATTATTTAGATGATGGCATGCGCTTATGGAACGTCGGCTTCCCCTCCTTGAAGGGATTATTCAACTTGGCAGGGTCCGGGGCTAATGCGCTGACAGATGTACAGTCCAACGCATATCCCTATGCTAACCCCGTATTCACTGACGACGGCGAGATGTTCCTCTACCTTTCCGATAATAACAACGCCGAAGAGCGTCAGAGTGTCATTAGCTACGCTGTTAAAAACGTCATCGGCTATACTGACCGCGGACAGCTTGACGTGAGCGACGAAGTCCTTTCGGACAGCAGCATCTCGGCAAGCGGCACAGGCAATAACCTCTTTACCACATGGGTTAAGCAGGAGCAGATGCCTGTCAAGGAAAAGAGCGACACGACCGCCAGCTTTGACGAGCTTGGTCTCATGCTCAATTCCACCGAGATCTACGCCGGCGCTTACAACGGCAGCGAGTGGAACGTAACGCGTCTGACAGATAACTTCAACGCGGATATGGCGCCTGTTGTTGCCAGCAGCGGCGATCATGCTATCGTAACGTGGCGTAATCTCGACGCGTCCCAGATGCCGGAATACGGAACGGATATGGACCTCACCGCAATGTTCAACGTCGAGAACACCATCCGCTACCGCATCTATAACGGCTCTGAATGGACCGATGCTCAGGTCGCCTACAACGGCGCTACAGGCACAGTCAATGCCATCGACGCCGCTATGCTCCCGAACGGTACGGCGCTTTTGACCTATACCGTCCGCACGGGTGAAGAATTAACAAGCACCGAAACCTTCTATACTGTTATCAACTCGACGGGCAAAGCCCTGACGACAGTCCGTCTGACCAACGATAACGCGATTGATACAAACGCAAAGGTCGCGGCCCTTGGCGATCAGTTCGTACTCGGCTGGTATTCCGAACAGAGCGCGGTCAAAGAAGACGGCTCCTCGACGCATGACGTTCGTCTGGCACGCGTGAACGCCAACGGCAGCGTGGACGCGGACTTTCCCGAGAGCATCGGCGGCGAAGTATCGCCCATCGGCTCCGACTTCCGCTTTACTCAGCCCGCCGGAAACAGCGATCTGAGCAAGCTCAGCATTATTTGGTCACAGGCCGCGAGCGGCGATGACGACGGCAAGTATGAGCTTGACGCTGTGCGCTTCTATCAGCAGAACGGCGCCGTTGGCGTGACAGCGCCCGCGCAGATCTCGCTGACCGATAAGGGCTTCAAGATCGACCACTTTGATGCTTATACCGATTCCGAGGATACAATCCATACCTTGATCCTCGGCAGCGATTACACCAATATCGTGGGCCTGGACGTCTATGACTCCATCGACTTGTCAAATCTCCCGATCTCCACTTCCAACAGTGCGGATCCCTCTGCCGACCATCTTGATATTCTGGCGCAGGAGACCCTGTCCTCTATCAAGCTCGGCTCGGGCAGCTTTGCGCCTGCCGACATCGAGGTCAGCGGCGACGCCAACCTAAAAGACCTGATGCCTGGTCTGAATCTGCCGGTGCAGTTCAGCGTGAAGAACACCGGACTGAGCAAGGTCGACACAATCACGGTCAGCGGCGCGGCAAATAAAGAGTTTACGAACCTCAACCTGCTCCCGAACGAGACAAAGACGCTGGTCGTCAGTTATCCCGTACCGGAAAACAGCGTACAAGACGTTACCTTTGAGATCACGCCCGAGGGCGGCGATACAAAGACCGTCAACCTGACGCTGAACCGTCCCGACGTCGGAATCGCCGGTATGAAGCTCATGCGTGAGGAGCTGGGTCAGCGTGATATTCAGGTCACGCTCGCGAACGCTGCCGGTATCCCGCTTCAAGGCAGCGGCAAGATCGTCAAGCTCGGTCTGTATAAGGACAGCGTGCATACACAGCAGCTCGACCTGATCACGATCTCGGACGACAGCGATCTTTCCGATATCGACGCGGGCTATTACGCGGCAGTTCGCACGCTGAACGTCAGAGACCTCATCGGCTCTGCCAGTGAGATCCCCGACAGCGGCGTCAGCGTTTACGCCCACGCGTGGGTTGAGAGCGGTGACGGCGAGAAGGTCGACGAGCTGAATCCGCATGATAACGATAACTCTGTCTTTTTCCACGGCCTTTTGACCAAAAACAACGGAGAGAAGGTTACGAACGATATTCAATTTGAGAAATCCGACGACGGCTATGTCGTATACGCGACGATCCGCAATAACTCGCTGCAGACGCGGCTGGCCGGCTCTCCCTCGGCAGTCCTCTATGACAGCGAAGGCAATGTGATCGCTCAGAAGGAGCTGACGCTTGATCGCTCGACCCTGAGCGGTGAGGAGCAGATCAGCTCGGAGCCCCTCACCTTCACGGCTGACGAGGTATCCGGCACGCCGGCGCGCGCGGCGTTCAGCACGGTCTCCTATATCGAAAACGGTGAGGAAAAGACCGTCGATAAATACAAGGTCCTGAGCAGCTCCGACACGAACTTGGTCAGCGGCTGGTATATTGTTGAGGACGCCGTAACGATTTCCGGTCGTATCAATATCAGCGGCGACGTTCACCTGATCCTGGCGGACGGCGCGGAGCTGACCGCACAAAGTGGAATTCAGCTCTCAGGCAACAATACCCTCTCTGTCTACGGTCAGACGGAGGGCACCGGCAAGCTGTCGGCGTCTCCCTCTGACATAACAGCCGCGGCGATCGGTACGACAAACAAAGGCGGATTCAGCGCAACCTTGAATGTCTACGGCGGAAATATTACTGCTACCAGTACACACGGCGCGGGTATCGGCTCGGGATACAGAGGTGATTACACCGGCGAAGTAACCGTCAACGGCGGCACCGTGACTGCTTCCAGTGGACGCGGTTTGGGTATCGGCAATGGTGATAGAGGCTCTTACAACGGTACGCTGAAGCTGGGACCCGGAGTCGGGCTGCGCGACGCATCCGGAGGAGTGATCGTAAATCCTTCGGATCAGGAGCAGACCGTTACAAACAGAGCCCGCTATATGCAGTCGTTCGCTAAGGGTGTCCTCACCGCAGATGACATGATCGTACATCTCGAAGATACGGATGTAAAGATCAACGCCAAATTCAACAGCGTCGGAACTTTGAGCTACGCGGTCAAGAGCGGCGACGCGGTGACCGTGGATGATCAGGGCAATCTCACTCTCTTAAAGGAGGGCACCTCCGTCATCACTATCACGGCGACGCAGTCTGATTCCTACGCCGTGACCAAGGACGTCACCGTGACGGTCGTCGTCATAAAACCCCAGACCATCACGCCTAATAACCTGACCGTATATATCGATGATACGGATGTAAACCTCAACGCCAAAACCAGCGGCGACGGCGCGCTGAGCTATGCTCTCAAGAGCGGCGACGCGGTGACCGTGGACGATGAGGGCAATCTTACCATAGTAAAACTGGGAACAGCCGTCATCACCGTCACGGCGGCTGAGACCTTCTACTACAAAGAGACATCAAAGGACATCACCGTAACGGTCATCAAGAGACCCCAGACCATTACGCCAAGTGAAATGACCGTATATATCGATGATGCGAACGTAAACCTCAACGCCCGCACCAGCGGCGACGGCGCACTGAGCTACGCGGTCAAGAGCGGCGACGCGGTGACCGTGGACGATGAGGGCAACCTCACTCTCGTTAAGAAGGGAACCTCCGTCATTACCGTCACGGCGGCTGAGACGGACGTCTACGCAGCGGCGTCCAAAGACGTTACCGTGACTGTCCTCAAACATACCCAGACCATCACGGCGGAAGACATGACGGTGCAGTTCGATGATATGAACGCGAAGGTCACCGCCGCCACCAGCGGCGACGGCGCGCTGAGCTACGCGGTCAAGAAAGGTGAAGCGGTGACCGTAGATGAACAGGGCAACATCACCCCCGTAAAAGGAGGATATGTCGTTGTCACCATCAAGGCGGCTGAGACCGATCTATACGATGAGGCAACGAAGGACATTAATGTGAAGTTGTTTGAACCTGTTTCCTATCTGGATGAAGACGGCGTCGAGCAAACTGTCACGGACTTCGATTATATTACTGAGAGAACCACAGGCTTGGGTACAGGCTGGTATGTGGTCAGTGATGACATCACTCTTTCAAAGCGCCTTAACATTAATGGCAACGTTCGCCTGATCCTCTGTGACGGCGATGCGCTGAAGGTGTCGGGCGTCGGACTCGGAGGCGGCAATACGCTCCGCGTCTATGGCCAGACAGAGGGCACCGGCAAGCTGACCGGCGGATCGATCGGCAATGGCGGCGCGCTCTATCTCTACGGCGGCGAGGTCTCGGCAAACAACGGCGGCGATTGGGCGGAACCTGCCATCAACTTGCAAGATGTGGTCATCTACGGCGGTAAGCTGTCGGCGACCGCCAAAGACGGTGCGGCGATCGGCTCGGGATACAACAGCAGTTATAGCGGTAACGTAACCGTCTACGGCGGCATCGTTAATGTCTCCGCCGATTACGGCGCGGGCATCGGTGGAGCTCAATTAGGCGGCTTCACGGGCACTGTGACCATCAACGGCGGCACCGTGACTGCCAGAAGTAATCGCGGCTCAGGCATCGGAGCGGGCAGATCCGGCTCGGGCAGCGGTACGCTGAAGCTGGGCGCCGGAGTCGGACTGCGCAACGCATCCGGAGAAACGATCGTCACTCCCGCAGGGCAGGAGCAGACCGTCACTGACAGACCCGGCTATTTGCAGTCGTTCTTTACTACCGTCATCACTGCGGATAACATGACCCTGCATATCGATGATACGACTGCAAAGCTCAACGCCGGCACCAACAGCGACGGCGCGCTGAGCTACGCGGTCAAGAGCGGCGACGCGGTGACCGTGGACGATGAGGGCAACATCACCGTCGTAAGACCG
>CACZAW010000121.1 GCA_902779225.1 uncultured Ruminococcus sp.
CGTCCAGCTCCAGCTCGGTCGTACCCGCATAGGAACCGAACGCAGACATGATCAGCTTTATCGGTCTCATCCTTTATCCTCCCATACGCTCTCGATCAGCCCGCTCAAAAACTCCGATTGCTCCTCGGTCGGCGGCGTGCCGTTCTGCAGCGCATAAAACTCGGAGAACAGATCGAGCGGTGTTTTTTTCTCTACATCCTCCGCACCGCTGATCTCGGCGCGGTGACGGGTGCGGCGGTTGTCGTAGCTGAGCTTCATCAGATTGCGGTAGATGACCCTGAGCCTCGATACCGCATCGGGGATATCCTCCTCATCCGTCAGAGTGATATGCACATAGTCCTCGCGATACGAGGTGCCGTCATAATAGCTTTTGGCGGTCAGCTCCTCATAGGTTCCCCTGAGCTCGACCATATCGCGCTTCGGTTCGAGCGGCACGGTGCGAACCGCACGACTGCCTTTTTCTCCCATTTCGACCACCGTAACGGACTTTTGATGCTGCGCCTCCGAGAAGGAGTATTTCAGCGGCGTTCCGCAGTATCGGATGCGTTCGCCGCCGATATTTTGCGGGCCGTGGAGATGTCCCAGCGCAACATAGTCAAAGCCGTCGAACACCGACGCGTCGACATTATCCGCACCGCCGACCGAGATCTCCTCCGACTCCGATCTGGCTGCGCCGGTCACGAACTGATGGGTAACCAAAATATTTCTGACATCCCGGTCGATCTCCATATGCGCGATCGCCGTGCGCAGCGCGTCGGTATAGGACGCGATCTCCTCGTCGGGAAACCAACGCCGCACATGAGCGGGCTTGACAAACGGCAAAAGATAGATATCGACCGCGCCGCAGTCGTCCGTCAGTCGGATCGGCTTAACCTCGCCGTGATACACCGGCGCGATATAAACCCCGCTTACATCCATCAGCCTGCCGCCGAAGCTGAGCCGTTCGGGCGAATCATGGTTGCCGCTGATAACGAAGGTCTTGATCCCTCTTTTTGACAGCCGCACCAAAAAATCGTCGAACAGCTCGACAGCCTCCGCCGACGGGACGGATTTATCATAGACGTCGCCCGCGATCAGCACGCCGTCGGGCTGCTCCGCGTCGACAATATTGACGATCTTTTTCAAAATATACTGTTGATCCTCGATCATCGAGAATTCGTTGACCCTTTTACCCAGATGCAGGTCGGAAATATGTATCAGCTTCATGCTCTTCCTCATAAAAAAGTGTCGGGAGGACACGGATGCCCTCCCGTAATCATCGTTATTTTTGTTTCGGTAAATACTCCTGCAGCGTTTCGATCAGCTCCCAATCCTCGCTGAGCTCACGCCTCTCGCCGGATCGGATCAGCTTATCGCTGTAGGTATAATATGCCTGATAGTAATCGGCGCATTCATCCCATTCCTCTTTTTGACGGTCGGAAAGCGTTCGCGGACTGACGCCGTAATGCGCCTTGAGATAGTCCGTCAAAAAAGCGGTGAACTTCTGCTGACCGTAGACATTGAGGTGATCAAGGTTATAGAAGTCCTTGTTCTCATCCAGCTTTGTCATCGCGATATCGCGCTCAAAGTTCAGATAATCAAAGCCGTATTCCTTGACGATATCCCCAACGGTATTGCCTCGTGCAAAGCGGTCAAAGGTACGCCGCACCACGATATGCGGGAACCGCGCAAACACCACGTTATCGAGCTTTTCATCCTTACAGAATTGCAGCAGCTCGCGCAGCGTCTTCTCTTCCAGCTTGTTGAGCGGCTCCTTGACGTTCGCCGACTGCGGCAGCGACTCGTTCATCGACCGCTGGGTATTCTGAAAGATATTGGTCTCATTCAGAACGCCCTTGAGATAACCATATCCGCGGCTCTGATCCTGTCCGATCGTTTTCATATACTTTTGGCGCTCTTTGTCGTCAAGCTCGCTCCAAAAGCCGTGGTATTTGAAAAAGGGAAAGAGGTATTCGAGGTGATTTTCCCTCACACTCTGCGTCACCCATTCAAGCTTGACCGCATCCAGCGGAACGTGATCGCCGTAGTTGTGCAGATTGGCTTCCTTGGTCGTTTCTCCGCTTTCGCCCTCTGCATAAACGGCGCCGTTAAGCTCGATCACGATCAGGTCGGGATCCTCCTTCTGACGGCTGAGGATATTTTTCAGCTGGCTCTTATAATTGAGGATCGAATTCGCCTGCGTCGCGAAGAGATAGCTCGTCACCCCGCCGTTTTGATACGCATAGCCCGGGGCGATATCCGAATAGACCTCGCTCGCGCCCATATACACGATATCCAGCGACTTTTCGTCCTCTTCGTAAAAGCCCTTGAGCCGCTGACGGTTATGGTCTGCGTGGACAAAGACAAATTCCTGCAAAAGCCCTACCGTCAGACAGACTGCCAGAACCAGACTCACGATCCTAATGGCTCTGAAAAGATTTCGTTTCATATGATCTTCCCTGTAAGAAGGGCAGGAGCACATCAGCACTCCTGCCGAGAATTATACGTCGTAGTAGTAGCTGATCTCCTGGACCTTGTCGCCCTGAACGAAGAACTGCAGCGACTTGCCGTCGCCTGCGTCGTAAGCATAGTACATTCCGACCTGCTTGAAATCGTTGCCGTATGCGTCGGTCACAGCAGAAACCGCGTCGCCGACCTGCACGCCCTTAGCGGTGGGGATACCGGCAGCCTTGACCACGATCTCCAGAACGCGATCCTTGCCGTCGAGCGGGTAGGTGTTCAGCACAAAGTTTTCATAGGTATAGGTCTTGTCCTGGCCCTCGCCGTGGCAGCTCAGCTGAGAGGAAACATCCTTCGCCTCGCCCAGCGCCTTGACAGCGGCGTCGGCGTCGGAATTCAGCTCGACCTTCACGCCGTTAAAGGTAAAGACGACGTCATCAGCGGTCAGTCCGCCCTTGGCAGCCTCGGTCGCCGCGGGGGTATCCTTATTTTCCTCTTTTTTGGAATTGTCGGCTTTATCCGATCCGCAGCCCGCAAAAGAAACGGCTAAGGAAAGGATCAGGATCAAAGATGCGATAAGTAACAGTGATTTTTTCATGGTACATACCTCCGTTTTGTGAACGACACTATTATTTGACGAAAAGCCGATAATAGTATGGCGTCTGATAATATATGATTATACCTCTATCCGACAGATTTGTCACTAGGCAAAATGGCGAAATTTGCGGTTTTTCGCCGAAAAAAGCAAGAAAATCGTGCCTCGGCTTGCAATTATGTTCCGTCAACGCCCATGCGCACATCAAGTGCGCTGCCGGACTGCCGCTATAAAGTAAAAAAACAGGCGTGAATACCGAAGCATTCACGCCTGAATATTGATTATTTACTGTTTACCAGGAGCCGACCATACGCTGTGAGTTCCAGCCGTTGGTGGTATAGGTACCGCCCTGCTGTGTCTGCAGGTCGTCGGTCTGGTTCCAAACGGAGCCGTTGTTCCAGTCAGCGCTCATGTTGGGATCGACGCGGCAGAAGATGATGTTGGAATCAACACCGGAGAATACGACGTGTGAAGCGTCGCCTTCGCCCTTGATCCATCTGCCTTCACCGCTGCCCCATGTCCACGCATACCATGCTTCGTCGCCGGTATTGGTCGCAGACGCATTGAGAACAACGCTGCCGGAGGGAACGGGATCATTGGGGCGCGTTGTGGGATTCTGCGGCTGCACGGGAGTCGAGCCGTCGGTATACTCACCCGCTTTTCCGTTGGTCGCCAGCTCAGCCAGCCAACGCTGGATGCAGGTCGCGTCAAAGATCGTTACAAAGGTATCTCTGTCAACATCGGAAGCTGCCTTTGCATCGCCGACCAGATTTGACAGATCCGCCATAAACCGCTGGATCAGCGTCGCGTCAAAGATCGAGACACAGCCGTCCTGATCCGAGTCGCCGATGAGGATCTTGCCCGAAGGCGTCGGAGGATTGACAGGAGGATTGGTCGGGTTGACCACAGGATTGGACGGGCCGGAAGGATTATCGGGAGTGATCGGTCCACCGGAATAGACCGTCCAAGAACGGTTCTCGCCGAAGATCATCGAGTTGTAGTTCAGATCAAGACCGGGGTCGCCGTCGCCGGGATAACGGTGATCGGTGGCGTTGCGATCCTCGGCAAAAATCGCTCTGCCGTTACCCAGACCCATCGGAACGTCATAGTAGTAGATGTTCCCGGTGCCCTTTGTCATTTGCTGACCGCACCATTCGCCGTTAGAGATGATATTGCCGTTGTTGTCGGCATAAATGTAGCAGTATACCTGCGACCAGTTATAATAGTTGTTATTGAAGTAGATCGTCTGCTGTGCGTTGGGATCGACCTTGGTGTAGGTGTAGGTCGACTGATCGGTCTGAGAGCCGTTGGTCGCGCGGACGGTCAGCTCGATCTTAGAGCCGTAGCTGATGCCTGAACCGATGCTGATGGTCTGACCGTTTGTAAAGTTCTGGAAAGAGCCGCCGTTGATCGAGTAAGAACCCGACGTCGCGTTGCTGTAGCCCAGCGTAACGTTGATATTATCGGTCTTAAAGGTTGAAGAACCGGGATTTGCGTAAGCGGAGGGACCCGCCGCGGGCTGGTTGTAGATGACCGCTACGCCGGTGTCGCCGATGTGACCGCTGATAGAACTGCCGTTGACAGTCCATGTGCTGCCGGATACCTCGTCGGTATAGGAGCCTGCGGGAACCATACCGCCGCCGTTCTGAACGGTGATGTCAAAGTTGCCGCCGTGCGGCGATACGATGACCGCACCGCCGCCACGGCAGACAACAAAGCAGCCGTTGTCAGAAAAGAAGTATTCTTTTGTACCTACCATCGCGTTATGGAAATGGTTAACAGCCGCGATCTCTTTGGCGGTAAAGTGGGTGCTGCCCTTTCTGGCATACTGGATGCTGTTGTGATTTTTCTCAAAAGGTCTCGAGAGATACAGCGCCTGAGAATCCGCTCTTGCCGCGAGTACCGCATAGGCACGGTCGATGATGCGCTCGTCAAGGCTGTTTGTCCAGCCGTTGTTGCAGTAGGTATCGTGGCTCTCCGCCCAGTAAACAACACGGCTGGAAGGAACGCCGATGTTCGACCATTTGCCGGTCCAGCTGTCGGTTTTGCCGTCACGGATACAGCCGGTGATATGACCGCTGTAACTCGAGTCGGTAACGCCGATGTATCCGGCGTACTCTTTCATCAGGTTGGCGTTATAGTCATCGCCGCTGTCGCCGGCAGGGTTATCAAGGATCTCGCCGTAGTTGAACATCCCCTGTGCGGAGATCTTCGACCAGAAATCACATCCCTCTGACGGGAGTCCTATATGCTTTGCAGCGTCCCAGCGAACGCCGGCAACGCCTGCGCTCTTGAGTCCCTGCACCATCTGTACCCATTTGTTTTGAACATCCGAATGCTCAGAGTTCAGGTCGGGCATACCGATGTTCTTATGGGTAACGTCATAGCGGTTGTTCCAGTTGTCACAGCCGCCTTCATTGTGGAAGTAATCGCTGTTTCTCCAGCTGCCGGCGATATTATCGCTCCATCTGCCGTCGTTCCAACCCGCAAGGTGGTTCGCGACGACGTCGACGACAACCTTGATGCCGTACTTCTGTGCTTCTTCGCACAGGGATTTCAGCGCGTTATAATCGCCCAGCTCGTTGCCGATAGTCGAATCGGTCGGCTGATACAGCCAATACCACGCGCCGGAAGCGTTATGAGGCTGCAGCGGTGAAGTCTGTACGCTGGTGAATCCCGCTGCTGCGATGTTGGGAAGCTCATTTTTAATGTCGTTGAGCGTCCAGTTGAAGCAGTGCAGGATGTTGCCGTCCTCCACCTTGCTTGCCAGTCCGTAGTTGTTTGCCTCAGTTGACGTCAGTTCCGCGCTCGCGCCGGTATCGGCAACGGCTTTGGTTGCTGCTGTCGCGGTAACGCCGCTTACCGCGACACATGATACAATCATGCAAAGCGCCAACAAAAGGCTTACGATTTTTCTGTTCATGGGTACCTCACTCCTGTTTCATGTTAATCAATTTTATAATCCGTTTTCCTATCCTACAATAAGAGTATAACATGATTTCTACACCTGTGTAAATTAGCCTATTGTCAAAAAAAAAACAAAATTTACCGCTGCGCCCTGTTTTACAGTGCTAAAACATTAAAATCCGTCAGTCGTCCGATGCGCTTCATCAAAAAAAGAAAAAAACGCGGACGCATCAGCATCCGCGTTGAAAGGTAATTTGATTATGTCCACGAGCCTTCCATCAGGCTGTCGTTCCAGCCGGAGGTGACAAAGGTTCCGCCGTATTGGGTCGTCAGATCCTCGGTTTTGTTCCATACCGAGCCGTTGCCCCAATCGATGTTCTTGCCGGGGTCGGAGCGGACAAAGATCACGTTGGTATCCAGTCCCGTGAAGCTCACCGAGGAGGCACTTCCGTTACCGCGTACCCATCTGCCTTCGCCGCTGCCCCAGGTCCATGCATACCATGCTTCATCGCCGGTACAGGTCGCAGACGCGTTAAGGATCACGGTGTTAGACGGCGCTCTGGTGGGCGCTTGCGTCGGAGCGGCAGTCGGCGCTTGTGTCGGAGCCTGTGTCGGGGGCTGCGTCGGCGTAGCAGTCGGCTTTTGGGTCGGCGCGACTGTCGGCGGCGCGGTAGGCTGCGGAGGCGTCGTCGGGCTCGATCCGCCGATATTCTTACCGATATTCACGGCGTCTGTCGACAAGCCGACAAGAAACCGCTGGATCGCCGTCGCGTCCAGAATGGTGATGTCACCGTCCTCATCCGCGTCGGCAGCGATCCTCGCATAGAAATCGAACGCTTCAAGACCCACGATATTCCGCTGGATCTGCGTCGCGTCAACGACGGTGATCATCTGGTCGCGGTCGCTGTCGCCGATCATGATCTTCACCGCAGGAGCTGCAGTCGGTCCCTGTGTCGGCGGCTGGGTCGGAGCCTGTGTCGGCGCCTGCGTGGGAGCCTGCGTCGGCGGCTGGGTCGGAGCCTGCGTCGGCGCGGGAACAAAGGATTTGCTGTAGATGACCGCGATACCGGTGCCGCCGATACGGCCGCTGATGTTGCTGTCGGTGACAGTCCACTTGCTGCCGGAGACCTCATCGGTATAGGTTCCCGCAGGAACGATCCCCTCGCCGTTCTTGACCGTAACGTCTATATTGGAGTCGCTCGCCGATACGATAACGGCGCCGCCGCCGCGGCAGATCACATAACAGCCGCTGCCGGAGGTGTAGACCTCCGGGGTGCCGACCATCGCGTTATGGAACTGATTGACCGCCGCGACCTCCTTTGAGGTAAAATGCGTGCTGCCCTTATTGCCGGCATAAATATTATTATAATCGCTGGATGACGGGCGGGAGAGATACATCGTCTGAGAATCCGCTCTCGCGCCGAGGATCGCATAAGATCTGTCGATCACGTTCTGGGAGAGGTTCTTTGTCCAGCCGTTGCCGTTGCTGAAGGTATCGTGGCTCTCGCCCCAGTAAACGATATTCTTCGCGTCGACGCCGCGCTGGTTCCAGTTGCCCTTGCTTTTAGCGACCGTCTTATCTCTGATCGAACCGGTGATCGTGCCGCTGAAGGTCTCGTCGGTCACGTTGATATACCCGACATATTCCTGGATCAGCGCATTATTGACCGCAGTATTCGTCGGATTAGAGCTCTTACCGGCGGGGCCGTCGAGGATCTCTCCGTAGTGATATAAGCCGTTATTGGTGACCTTCTGCCAAAAGGCGCAGTTCTCGGAGGGAAGCCCGATGTGCTTCGCCGCGTCCCAGCGGATGCCGTCGACGCCTGCGCTCTTGAGGTTGTTGACATAGTCAACGACTTTGTTCTGCACATAGGTATGCTCCGAGTTGAGGTCGGGCATACCGATATTTTTGTAGATCAGATCATGACGGTTATCGTAATTGGTACACTCGCCCTGATTATGGAAATAGTCGGAGTTGCGAAACTCGTTTACGATACTGCCAGCCCAGTAGCCTTCCTTGCTTCCCGCAAGATGGTTGGCGACGACGTCGACAATGACCTTGACGCCGTACTTATGCGCCTCCGTACACAGCGATTTCAGCGCGTTGTAATCGCCGATCTCGTTGCCGAGATTAAAGGCGGTCGGCTGATACAGCCAGTACCAACCGCTGTTGCCGTCATGCCACTGCAGCGGCGAGGTCTGGACAGCGGTAAAGCCCGCCTGCGCGATCGTCTGGATCGACGACTTGATATCGCTGAGCTTCCAGTTGAAGCATTGCAGGATATTGCCGTCCTCGATATTGCTCGGCAGACCGTAATTGTTCGCCTCAGCGGCGGCGAGTTCGACGCTCGCTCCGGTGTCTGCGACCGCCTCGCTTGTCGCCGTCGCGGTAAAGCCGCTGCCGACAACGCACGAAAAAACCAGGCACAAAGCGATCACGATTCCGATAACTCTCTTGTTCATTTTCTCTCTCCTTTTGCCGTCCGGCAATCTGTTTCCTACAAAATTATACACGATAGACCCTCCTGTGTAAATTAGGCTAAATGCAGAAATCCGCCGGGGAAAACACCCGAAATGTCAGCACTTATACATAAGCGCCGTTGTTTGATGCGCAATATTTTACAACATTAAAGTATTAAAGCGCCCTGCGTGATCTTGCCCCTTTGTCGTATAAAAAAAACAAGCGTCGGGCTTCAAACCCAACGCTTGATCATTGATTTCCGATACCGCCGATCAATTGATGCCCGGCCACACAAAGGTCGGGATCAGATCCATCTCTCCGTTGTCGATCACCAGATTCTGACCGGACATCGAGCGGTTCTGCACGGTGAGGAACACCACCCAGTCGGCAACCTCGTCAACGGTCATCCATTTTTTCAGCGGCGTGACAGCCATGATCCTGTCCCAGCAAGCGGGATCCTTCACCACGGGATCGTTCAGCGCCGTATGCACCCCGCCGAGGCTGATCGCATTGACGGTCGTTCCTTCGGGGGCGAGGCGGATCGCAACGTTCCGCATATATCCCAGCACGCCCGCCTTAGAGGCGGCGTATTCCGGAAACTCCTGTCCGGAGACAGCCGACGCCGACGCATTGAAAAGGATGGAGTGAAAGCGACAGCTTTTCATATATTTTTCCGTCACATTGACGGTGCCCTGCAAGTTGTTGCCGATATCGTCGCCGCTGTTCTGCAGACCGGCGTTATTGAACAGGATATCCGCATCGTCGATCTCGGGCAGCGAATCCGGCTCCTTGATATCCGCCCGATAATGCGCATAGGACGGATGCGTGATCGCCGCGGGTGCCGTATCGATGCCGCAGACGCTGTGTCCCAAAGCGAGGAAACGCTCGCTGACCGCTTTTCCGATCCCGCCCGAAGCGCCGGTGATGATGATCTTCATGCGGTTGCCTTTCTGCCTCTATAGGCGGCGCCGACGCCGTCCTTGTCCCAATTCTTCAGGACAAGATAACCGAACGGCGAGAAGATGACCTCCATCAACAGCTCCAGCACCGCGCCGACCAGCGAACAGGTGACGCACTGGATCGGCGTCCAATGAAAGCCGTTCCAGTAGATCGGCGCAAACACCATAAAGGTCAGCGCCGCAAATATAAAGTTATCGCAGAACTGCGCGATAAAGGTCGAGATATAGCTGCGGGTGACATAAGCCAGCTTGCCGTCGGGGTTCTTGCGAAAGGCTCTGCCGATGCCCCAGTTCATAAAGTTATTGATGACCGCCGACGCGATAAAGGCGACGGTGCTGGACAGCAGGATAAACCAGCAAACAACAAGCAGACAAGAAGGTTGGTCAGGATGGCGAAGATCGACAGCTTAGTCGCCGCCTTGGGGCCGAACGCCTTTGTCACGATGTCCATACATAAAAAAGACAGCCACGATACGAGAATCCCCCCGTCGACAGCAAGCCACTCGTTCTGATAGATCGTTTTGTTGGCAAGAATATTCATTACCACCACGGAAATCGTAAACAACGCCGTGATGACAGACGGGATGTTGCGAAACAGCAACTTCGTATCCGCGGCCGCGGATGCAAATCTTTCTTTCATTGTATTCTCCTTGGTTTCTCTTTGGTTTTATTATTTTAAGCGAAGGATTTAGAGCCCGAACTCCGCTGATAATCGGCGACAAACGCCGAACGTATCGTATTGTAGCACAAAAAAACCGGGAATGCAATGGTTATAGGTACAAATAATTTCAGCAGTAAGGGGCTGCTGCAATATATAAAATGTCATTCTGAGGCGTCGCCGAAGAATCTGAAAGTGCTGACTTTTCCGTCAGATTACACATGATAGGTGTAACATAATCGGATGGATTGCACCTTAAGATCCTTCGCTTTGCTCAGGATGACACTCTGAGGGGCTGCCGCAATATATAAAATGTCATTCTGAGGCGTCGCCGAAGAATCTGAAAGTGCTGACTTTTCCGCCAGATTACACATGATAGGTGTAACATAATCGGATGAATTGCACTTTAAGATCCTTCGCTTTGCTCAGGATGACACTCTGAGGGGATGCCGCAATATATAAAATGTCATTCTGAGGCGTCGCCGAAGAATCTGAAAGTGCTGACTTTTCCGTCAAATTACACATGATAGGTGTAACATAATCGGATGGATTGCACTTTAAGATCCTTCGCTTTGCTCAGGATGACACTCTGAGGGGCTGCCGCATCAAGCGCGGCAGCCCCTCGGTAACAGATAT
This sequence comes from uncultured Ruminococcus sp., assembly GCA_902779225.1. Taxonomy (GTDB): domain Bacteria; phylum Bacillota; class Clostridia; order Oscillospirales; family Acutalibacteraceae; genus Ruminococcoides. The sequence continues at coordinate 10,656 of CACZAW010000121.1, forward strand.
ATTGTTTTCACAAAATCGGCAGGTCACGCGATTTTTTCGTTGATCCGATAGCCGTCCTCATATCCCGCGAGCCACCGTTGGATATAGGTCGCGTCGAGGATGGAGATAATGCCGTCGCCGTCAACATCCGCGGCTTTTTCATCAAATGCAGCCGTCTCAAACGACGCAAGATTTCGCTGGATTGCGGTCGCGTCAAGTACCGTCACCGCGCCGTCGCTGTCCGCATCGCCCAAGAGCGTCCCTGCGGGCTCCTCATACGCCTGCCATTTGCCCTCGGCGGTGTAGATCATCTTTTGTCCCGGCGTGATCCGACCCGCGTCGAACTGCTGACCACTGCCGTTGTTGAAGATGACGTTGCCGAATGCGCCCGGCAGCTCATACTGATAGGGCAGGATATACCGATAAAGCCCGTCCGACGTCAGCTCCGCTTTTTCGCCCGGCCACGGTGCGTTCTCTGCGCTGCCCCAGATATAGACATTGAACTGCTTCCATGAGGCTTTCGCCTTGGGGTCAACATAGATGACCGTGTTGTTCTGTTTGATCCATCTGGTATAGCTGCGCGTCACCGTCGTCAGTACGCTGTTATCGGCAGCATAGCCGGTCAGGGTGAGCGTCGCCGTCTGATTGTTCCCAAGGTTGGCGATCGCGATGGTATCGCCCGCCGCCGCAGCGCCTTTTTTCGTCGTGCCGTTGACGGTCAGCGCATACTCCGCATGATCACATCCGCGCACGGTAACGGCGGCATTCAGCGTATCCTCGAGGAAATATCCCGACGCAGGCGACAGATTGACCGTAGGAGCAAAGCTCTCCTTATCATCTTCATCGGTCTCGGGCGCATAAACGACCGCGACCTTTCCCGCCTTAACGGTGCCGCTCAGGATCCCGCCGCTGACGGTGAACGCGCCGCCGAACGCCTGATCGCTGTACGCGCCGTCGGTCATGCCCGTCTGCGCATGGATCGTGACGTCCTCGTCGCCGGCGTTGATGATCACCGCGCCCTTGTTCCGATCGCCGCGCTCGATCATCAATACCTGATTGTTCCCCTCGATGGGATTCGTCGCAGTCTGCGGGGTATCCCCCATCTCGTTGCGGAAGAAGTTGACCGCAACGACCTGCGGATCCTTATACATATCGCTCCCCTCGGGGCCGATCTTGTTATCGCCCCACGGAGCGGAGGCGGTGCTGTTGTTCGGGCGGTCAAAGAACAGCGGGGTGCCGTCCTTGCGCGCGGCGATCGCCGCCCAGCCCTGGATCACCTTCTGTATATCGTTCAGCTCTTTGTACGAAGCCTCGTTGCAGTAATTATCGTGTGACTCCACCCAGATGACAGACCGATCCGCCTGCGCGCCGCTCGGCAGCAGCGTATCCATCACAAAGTCCGCGCTGAGGTTTCGCTTTGTGATCGCCTCTCGGATGCGGTAACCGGTAAAGGAGTTCGCGGTATTCATGTTATGCGTCACGCCGCTGTTATCCGTAAAGGTCTGGCTCTGATATGCACCAAGGCGGCTGCTGTCGTTGTCGTTGTAGCCGGTGCGGGAATTATTGTAAAAATGTCTGCCGCCCTCCTGCAGGATCTCGCCGTACTGGAAAGCAGAACCGTTTTGCAGGATCGTCGGCCAAAAATCGCTTGCAAAGGCGTTGCCGTGCTTTGTGGAGGTGTCGTCGGGCAGCTCGATATGCTTTGCGGCGTCATAGCGAAAGCCGTCCGCGCCGTTATCGACGCACGCCTTCAAGAAGCTGAGCAGATAATTCTGCACCGCCTTGTTCTGCGTATTCAGATCCCACAGATCGGTCAGGTCGTACTGCGTCATATCATAGCGATCCATCTCGTTCCAGTCTCCCATGGGATGGAAGGAATCGCCCTCAAGGTTCTTGATATTGGGGGATATCTTATTATAGTCGGAGGTACAGTGATTCAAGACCGCGTCGACGATGACCTTGATCCCGTAGGAATGCGCGGTCTCACACATCGCGCGGAACTGCGCCTGCGTGCCGAGCTGATAGTTGCCGATCTTATAGTCGGTGGGCTGATAGTGCCACCACCAGTTATCTCCGCCGGAGATCGTCAGCGAACCGTCACCGCCGTTGTTGCACTCGCTGACAGGCGAGGTCTGGATCGCAGAAAAGCCCGCCGCGGCGATCTCGGGCATCTTCTCGCGGATGGTGTCGAAGTTCCAGCACCAGCAGTGCAGGATCGCACCGCCCTCGACCGTCCGTGACAGTCCGTTCTCCTCTAAATCGGCGCCGGTATTCGTCGAAGCCGCCGTGACAGGCGTAGATGCAAGCGGCTGAACCAAAACCAGCAGCACGGCAATCGTGATCGAAAGCGCTTTTCGGATGATCCTTTTCATATGTATTCCCCTTTCCGTGTAATCCTATTTTTATTCCTATCTTATTTATATGGGATAATCGGCGGAAAGTCAATGAGATCATGAGAAATAATCCATTTTTAGCATAATCACCAGATATTTGTCCGCCATTTATGCAAATACACGAATCTTTTCCGCAAGATTTTTTGGCTGTAGAAAATCTTCTATTCTTCCCGAAAAGATGAACCATACAAAAAAGGACAGCCCTGACGGACTGTCCTTTCAGCTTGTCGAAAAAGTATCTCAGTTAAAATTGGAGCGCCCCATGGCTCCCTCTGACGAGGGAGCTGTCATCGGCATCACTTTGCCGATGACTGAGGGAGAGATAACGCAGCGTTACTGTCCCGCATCGCCGATAGGCTCAAGCCGACTTTGAAGTGATACTGCAAAGTACATCAGGGCGCAGAGAGATTGTAACTGCAAAGTAACGTTATCTCTCCCCTGCGGTTTATCCGGTATTCCCTGTAAAACAACTGCCCGCCGCCCCCTCGTCAGAGGGGGCACAATAGGTTTTTCTACAGTCTAAAAGGACAGCCCTGACGGACTGTCCTTTTTTTCTTATGACGCGCTTCGGTTTGCAGCGCTGTTATTCTTGATTTGCCTGATAAGCCGCCTCATGAAGGCTTTTCTTCAAATCCGATCGCGATGCTATCAGGTTCCGCCATCGTTTTTACGCACCTGCATTTCACGATCGCTTCCGTCACAGCAGTCAGCACAAGCTCGCCGTTTTGGTTGCAAACATCGATCGTCACTTCCGCGATACCGTTCTTCTCGCTGCGTTTCATAAGCTTTGTCACGGTCGCTTTTCCGGTCAGCACATCGCCCGCAAAGACGGGCTTTTCCCATTCGATCTTCGTCGACTTGCCCGCGAGCAGCTGCCCGCCGAAGAAATCGACCTCCAGATATTTTGCCCATACCTCCAAAAACGACATCACGCCCGGGGCGATCAGCTTTTTGAACGGCGTGGTCTTTGCATATTCCTCGTCGGTATGCAGCGGCACGTTATCATAGTCATACGCGAACGCCAGCATTTTCTCCTTCTCGATCGTCGCCGGATCGGTGTAGGTCGTCATGCCGATTTTCAAATCATCAAAATACATCGCTTCTCTTCAATCCCCTTCACTTATTTCCGGATCGGTTTCGGTCACAGAGCGATCTCAAAACCTGCCTATGTAACTCTCGCGAGCTAAGAGCATACCATACGTCAATACGCCTTTTCGCATCCGCGATCCAACCGTCGAAACGATCAAGCGGCAGATGACGCCTTGCGCTTGAAAACGCGGTCGCCGAGCCTGAACAGCATCGGATACACGCCGATGGTGACGAAAACGATCACTAAGTAGCGCGCCGCGCGAACTGCGTAGGACGCCATGGTTGCGGAGTTGAGAAACTCCTTGCTGAACGGGAGCTTTAACACGGTACTCAGTCCGAAGTAGACGCCTATACCCAGTACCACGCGCAGGATGCAGCGCAGGACGTTGCGTGTATTCTCAAACTTGACGAATCTATTCTCGAATTCCACTGCGAAGATGAAGCCGATCAGCATACCGAAAGCGGTGTAGTAGTCGGCGCTGTTGCAATAGAACCATCCGGGCAGGGTGATCAGCACCAGCAGTCCGTAGAAGACCCAGCGGTTTTTGATCGCGCGCTGCAGCGCAGGGATGAGAAAAACAACGATCAGACCCAGCGCCCATCCGCAGATTACGTCTGTCGGATAATGTACGCCGACACAAATGCGTGAAAGACCCACCAGCAGCGGAACGATCATGCCGATGATCATCAGGATCCTGTTCTTTTTATAAAGTCCGAGAGAAGTATACAGCGTCACGGCGTTAGTCGAATGACCGCTGGGGAAAGAGTATCCCTGAGCCGAGATATCATAGATATCGGCGCCCCTATCCACAGGCCAGAGGCATTTGATCCCCTTGTGGTCGAAATACGGTCTCCGCCTGACGAAGATGTTTTTGATCAGCGGGTTAAAGGTAATGCCCACCAGTACGTTCAGTCCGACAAATTTGCCGTATTCTTTTTCCCAACACCAGTACAGAAAGCCCAGTACGGCGACGCAAACCAGCTGCTCGCCCATCTCGCTGATCGCCGATGCGATCACAGTACCGACGGGGCCGAGCCACGACTGGATCCACTGCATCAGCCCGACTTCCCATTCAAAATAAAATGTGTTTCCCATGATTTTATCTCCTTTTAGAATTCAGATCTTATCAGGTTTATGATAATGATTTCTCAATAAAACCGTCTTACCGACGACGTCCGCGGTTCATTTTTGCAATCGACGCAAGCGTCGGGATCTTCATCGGGCATACATCGACGCATGACAGCGCCTTGGAACAGCCCTTGGCAAAATTTGTTTTGTAGGCTTCTCTGATCGCGCTTTCACGCGAACCGCTGCGGGATGCGATCAGGTAACAGTCATTGGCGAACACCGCGCCGTAGAAAGTACTGCCGTCCTGATAGTTCGGGCAGACCTCTAGGCACAGTCCGCATTTGAG
>CACZAW010000122.1 GCA_902779225.1 uncultured Ruminococcus sp.
AGATCAATCTATCTTCTTTCTTTTCTATGATATCACCGCTTACAGCACATAATAATATATGATGATTATAGTACAAAACCGTTCCTTTTACAATAATACAGAAGAAATTTTACAAAAACATCATATTTTCCCATTCGACAACCGTTGACAAAAACCAGAATGGAGTATAGAATATAGACAGAATGATTCTAAAATAGACAGGATGTGACATGATGAAAAAATCTAACAATCCGACCAAAAGTAAGATCGTCAGTGCGGCTTGGAAGCTGTTTTATGAAAACGGCTTTGAAAATACAACAGTAGACGAAATAGTAGAATTATCCGGAACCTCCAAAGGATCGTTCTATCATTATTTTGAGAGCAAGGACAGTCTTGTCGGATCTCTCGCCTATCTCTTTGATGAAAAGTACCAAGAGCTGGAAAAGATCATCGAATACCGTCAAAGCGCGCTTGACACGATGCTGTATCTGACAAAGGAGCTTTGCCTGATGATCGAAAACAACATCGATATCGATCTTCTGTCGCGTCTGTATGCCCAACAGCTGACAAAGCGCGGCAAAAAAGAACTGCTCGATCAGAATCGCGATTATTACCGGCTCCTCAAAAAGATCGTGCAGCGTGGACAGGAAAACGGCGAGATCACCCGCGACAAATCCGCAGCGGAGATCGTGCGGCTGTATGCGATCGCCGAGCGCGCGCTGTTGTATGACTGGTGTCTCCACGGCGGCGAATATTCTCTTACAGAATTTTGCCAGACATTTATGCCGATGTTCCTCAATAATCTCAAACGAGTGAAGGATAACCAGAATTCTTATCTGTCACAATACTAGTTGAGTAAAATTTCTATTTAGTCTACTATTCAGTCTGGTATATAGTCTATATAATTAACTCAGTATTTATGCGATATTTTGTCGTTATTAAATACTGAGTTTTCTTTTTTAGTCTATACTTTATTCTCTATTGATTTTTGCACTTTAACGTGATAATATATATAAGTCTTTGGATAAAACCAATAAAAACAGGAGGATTTATATGTCAACCAACACCATTATTGTTCTGGTCGCGTTTGTCATCTACATGGGTATGATGATCCTTATCGGCGCCCTGAACTCCAAAAACAGCAACAACGAGGACTACTTCCTCGGCGGCAGAGGACTCAGCTCGTGGACTGCCGCACTCTCCGCACAGGCTTCCGATATGAGCGGATGGCTCCTGATGGGTCTGCCCGGCGCGATCTACCTTGCCGGTTCCGGCGAAATGTGGATCGCCATCGGTCTGTTGATCGGTACCGTCCTCAACTGGATGCTGGTCGCACGCAGACTGCGCAAATACACCATCGTCGCGAACAACTCGCTGACCATCCCCAGCTTCTTTGAAAACCGCTTCAAAGATAAGAAGGGCGTTCTGAAGGTCGTCGCTTCCATCGTTATCATCGTATTCTTCGCGGTTTACACTGCTTCTGCTTTCTCTGCAGGCGCTAAGCTCTTTGCCAATGTCTTCGGCAAGGGTGCAGACGACAACACCGCATACATGGTCGGTTTGATCGTGGCTGCAGTCGTTATTCTTGTCTATACCCTGCTCGGCGGCTTCAAGGCTGTCTGCTACACCGACTTCATTCAGGGTATGCTGATGCTGATCGCGATCCTCGCGGTTCCGATCCTTGCCTACTTCGTCACCGTACAGGGCGACGCCGGCTCCGTTTCAAAGGCTGTTGCACAGCACGGCGTTGAGAACCCCGCCGGCTTCTTCAGCCTCGTCAAGAATGCCGACGGTTCCCCCATCACATGGCAGTCCGTCATCTCCGGTCTCGGCTGGGGTCTCGGCTACTTCGGTATGCCGCATATCCTGGTTCGCTTTATGGCGATCAAGAGCGACAAGGAAGTCAAAAAATCCCGCACCATCGCGATCATTTGGGTTATCCTCTCCCTCGGCGCAGCTTGCCTGCTCGGTCTGATCGCGCGCGGCTATCTCAGCGAAACCCTTACCGAGTCGAACAGCGAAACCGTGTTCATCCGCTGCATCCAGCAGCTCTTTGACGGCAACTTTGTCCTCGTCTTTATCGGCGGCATCTTCCTCTGCGGTATTCTCGCGGCGATCATGTCCACCGCTGACAGCCAGCTGCTTGTCACCGCTTCTTCCGTATCCGAGGATATGTATAAGGGTACGATCAAGAAGGACGCCTCCGAAAAGAGCGCTCTGCTCGTCGGCAGGATCGCTGTTGTTGTCGTAGCTATCATCGCGTTCGTTATCGCGATCGACCCGAATTCCTCCGTCATGAAGCTCGTTTCCGATGCATGGGCAGGCTTCGGCGCGGCATTCGGCCCCGTTATTCTGCTCTCACTGTTCTGGAAGCGCTTCAACCTTGCCGGCGCAGTAGCGGGTATGGTCGTCGGCTTCGTAACCATTGTTATCTGGGACTATATCCCCTTCTTTGAAGAAGGCGCAACCATCGGCGCAAAGACCGGCGTATATTCTCTGGTTGTCGGCTTCGCGCTGGCATTGATCGTCGCGGTCATCGTGACCCTCGTCACCAAGGCTCCGTCCAAGGAGATCGAGACCGAGTTCGAAAAGGTCAAAAAGGTCGAAATCTGATCACTATATATTGTATATAATAAAACTTGCTGCGCTCCCGGCATTCAACCTGTCGGGAGCGCTTCTTTTTATATCTGCATCGCATCCCGATCGAATACACATTAAAATTCCCTTTCGAAATTAACAATTACACACATTTTACATCTTGTTACAAGAAGGTTACAAACCACAATATATAGTGTTTGGCTATAATTTCCACTCAATAATTTGTTATAATTCTTTTAAAGATATCAATTTGATTTTTGTTATCAAAATCACCAAAGATAAAGTTTTTTATCAGTCAATCTGACAATTGATTTTATACGAATAATCTGTTATATTATGACAAGATTTGCGCCCTATCACAAGATGTTGTGTTTTGGGAATTAACCGTTACAAAACGGTTACAAGCAGAAACTGAGAAAACAGAAACAACCATCACAGGAGGATTAACATGATCACAAAAATCGTTAAGCGCGACGGCCGCGCAGTCGAGTTCGACATCGACAAAATCACACAGGCAATCTACAAGGCGGCTCACGCCATCGGCGGCAATGACTACGAGGCTGCCGAACAGCTCGCGGACAAGGTTCGCGAATATCTTGAGGCAGAGGACAACGATACCCCCTCCGTCGAACACGTACAGGACACCGTTGAAAAGATCCTGATCGAGAACGGTCATGCCAGAACCGCTAAGGAATTCATCCTTTATCGCGCGGAGCGTACCCGCGTTCGCGAGATGAACACCAAGCTGATGAAGATCTACGAGGATCTGACCTTCAAGTCCGCAAAGGATAACGACGTCAAGCGTGAGAACGCCAACATCGACGGCGACACCGCGATGGGCACCATGCTGAAATACGGCTCCGAGGGCGCTAAGGAATTCTACCAGATGTATGTCCTCAACCCCAAGTTCGCCAAGGCGCACCGCGAGGGCGATATCCATATCCACGACCTCGACTTCCTCACCCTGACCACCACCTGCTGCCAGATCGACCTGCTCAAGCTCTTCAAGGGCGGCTTCTCCACCGGTCACGGCTTCATCCGCGAGCCTAACGATATTTCCACCTACGGCGCGCTGGCGTGTATCGCGATCCAGTCGAACCAGAACGACCAGCACGGCGGCCAGTCCGTCCCGAACTTTGACTACAGCATGGCTCCCGGCGTTCAGAAGACCTACAACAAGCGCTATCGCCTCAACCTCGCCCGCGGCGCAGAGCTTCTCGCCGACGACGAGGACGCCAAGGACAGCATCAACGCCATCTGCGACGCTGCCGAAGCGTCAACCGGCTGTGCAGCCAGCCTCGAATCCTCCGATGTATATATCAAAAAAGAGAACGAACTGCTGACCGGCAGATACGGTGAGAAGATCGCCGGCAAGCTGCAGCGCTTTGCCAAAAAGCACGCCGAGCAGGAAACCGACCGCGCTACCTTCCAGGCGATGGAAGCGGTCGTCCATAACCTCAACACCATGCATTCCCGCGCGGGCGCACAGGTTCCGTTCTCCTCCATCAACTACGGCACCGATACCACACCCGAGGGTCGTATGGTCATCAAGAACATCCTGCTCGCGACCGAAAAGGGTCTTGGCAACGGCGAGACCCCGATCTTCCCCGTTCATATCTTTAAGGTCAAGGAGGGCATCAACTACAACCCCGAGGATCCCAACTACGACCTCTTCAAGCTCAGCTTCCGCGTATCCGCGAAGCGCCTCTTCCCCAACTACGCCTTTATCGACGCTCCCTACAACCTCTCCTACTACAAGCCCGGCAGACCCGAGACCGAGGTCTCTTACATGGGCTGCCGCACCCGCGTCATCGGCAACAGATACGATCCTTCCCGCGAGATCACCTTCGGCAGAGGCAACCTTAGCTTCACCTCGATCAACCTGCCCCGCCTCGCGATCCTCGCCAACAAAAACATCGACTTCTTCTTTGAGCAGCTCGACCGCATGCTCGACCTTTGCATCGAGCAGCTCCTGGAGCGCTTTGAGATCCAGTGCCAGAAATGCGTCCGCAACTATCCGTTCCTGATGGGTCAGGGCGTATGGATCGACTCCGACAAGCTCTCCATCGACGACGAGGTCAGAGAGGTCTTGAAGCACGGCACCCTTTCCATCGGCTTTATCGGCCTTGCCGAGACCCTTGTCGCATTGATCGGCAAGCATCACGGCGAGAGTGAAGAAGCCCAGCGTCTCGGTCTTGAGATTGTTTCCTTCATGCGCAAGAAGCTCGACCGCCAGAGCGAGAAGATGAACCTCAACTTCACCTGTCTCGCTACCCCCGCAGAGGGTCTTTCCGGCCGCTTTGTCCGTATGGATAAAGAGCGCTTCGGCGTCATCAAGGGCGTCACCGACCGCGAATACTACACCAACTCCTTCCATATCCCGGTTTATTATCCGATCAACGCCTTCGATAAGATCAAGCTCGAGGCTCCCTATCATGCGCTCACCAATGCGGGCCATATCTCCTACATCGAGCTCGACGGCGATCCCTCCGAGAACCTCGAGGCATTCGAGCAGGTCGTCCGCTGCATGAAGGAAGAAGGCATCGGCTACGGCTCGATCAACCATCCCGTTGACCGCGACCCCGTCTGCGGCTACACCGGTATCATCGGCGACTACTGCCCGAAGTGCGGTCGTAAGATCATCAAGAACGGCGCCGACGTCGAGCGCATCCGCCGCATCACCGGTTATCTGGTCGGCACCCTCGACCGCTTCAACAACGCTAAGAGAGCCGAGGAAAAGGATCGCGTCAAGCACGAGATCCTCCTCGACGAATGCGACTGCGGCTGTGAGATCGCATGACCGAACCGAGAACCAAGCTGCAATTAGCCGGCGTCGTCCGCGAGAGCATCGTTGACGGACCCGGCATCCGCATGACCGTGTTCGTTCAGGGCTGCCCGCATCACTGCAAGGGCTGTCACAATGAGCACACCTGGAGCTTTGAGGGCGGCTACACCTCCTCTGTTGAAAGAGTCTTGGAGGAAGCCGCTAAGGATAAGCTCTTAAAAGGGATCACTCTCAGCGGCGGCGAGCCGTTCACACAGGCGCACGCCTTATCCGTACTGGCGAAGCGCGCCCACGAAATGGGGCTGAACGTGTTCTGCTATACCGGCTATACCATCGAGAAGCTGATGGCCGACTTTGACACGCACCCCGAATACCGCGAGCTGCTGGAGCAATGCGACTGGCTGGTCGACGGACCCTTTATCGAAGAGGAGATGAGCCTGA
>CACZAW010000123.1 GCA_902779225.1 uncultured Ruminococcus sp.
CAGTGCTATGTACCCGCGATCCATCCGCTGAAAGAAAAATTCAAGGTCAACAAAGTCCTTGCCTGTACCTACCAGGCGATCTCCGGCGCAGGCAAAAACTTTGAGCGCTGGCCTGAGATGGTCGATAACCTCATTCCGTATATCGGCGGCGAGGAGGAGAAGAGCGAACTCGAGCCCCTCAAGATTTGGGGACATATCGAGGGCGATCAGATCGTTAACTGTGACGATATCGCTATCACTTCCCAGTGCCTGCGCGTACCGGTGACCGACGGTCATACTGCCGCCGTATTTATGGATTTCGGCGTTGAGAATAAACCGACCGTAGAAGAAGTGATCGATATCTGGAACAGCTATAAGGGCAGAGCGCAGGAGCTTGAGCTTCCGTCCGCTCCCAAGCAGTTCCTGCATTACTTTACCGAACCCGACAGACCGCAGATCAAGTCCGAGCGTATGCTCGAGAACGGTATGGCTGTTTCAGTCGGCAGACTCAGACCCGATACTCAGTACGACATGAAATTTGTATGCATGGCGCATAATACGCTCAGAGGCGCTGCAGGCGGCGCGGTTCTGATGGCAGAGCTGCTCTGTGCCGAAGGTTATATCAACTGATCGGAGGATTTATATGAACAAACATATTTTTACCGGTTCCGGCGTTGCGCTGATTACTCCTATGCATCCTGACGGTTCAGTCAATTACAACGAACTCGGCAGATTGCTTGAATTCCAGATTGCGAACGGGACCGATGCGATCATCGCCTGCGGTACGACCGGCGAGGCGGCGACCCTTACCGTGAAAGAGCACTGCGAAGTCCTTTCGTATGTCTGTGAAAAGGTCGCGGGCAGGATTCCGGTTATCGCGGGTACCGGCTCTAACGACACTAATACGGCGATCGAGCTGTCTAAGTCCGCTGAGGCTTCCGGCGCCGACGCTCTGTTGTCGGTAACGCCGTACTATAACAAAACCTCTCAGAATGGCTTGATTCGTCATTTTACCACCATTGCAGATAACATCGATCTGCCGATGATCCTTTATAATGTACCCTCGCGTACCGGCTGTAATATCAAGCCCAAGACCTATGCCGAGCTGTGTAAGCACGAGAACATCGTCGCGACCAAAGAGGCGAACGGCGACATTTCTTCGGTGTCACAGACCCGTTCTCTCTGCGGCGACAGACTGGATATCTATTCCGGCAACGACGACCAGACCGTGCCCTTTATGTCGCTCGGCGCTCTCGGCGTCATCTCCGTCTTTGCCAACTTCTGTCCGCAGGAGATGCACAGGATCTGTGAGCTTTGCCTGAATAATGATTTCAAGGAAGCGTCAAAGATGAACTTCCATTATGTTGAGCTGATGGATATCATGTTCTCCGACGTCAACCCGATCCCGGTCAAGACTGCGATGAACCTGATCGGCTTTAATGCCGGTGATTGCAGGCTCCCGCTGGTACCGATGAGCTATTCCGGCTATCATGACCTCAAAGAGTGCCTGGCTCGCTACAATCTGATCGGCAAGTACGCATAAAATCAATCTTCATACACAGGGCGACACTGATCGCCCTGTCATTTTAGAAATAGAAAGCAGGGGAATGTGAAATGGTAAAAGTATTATTAAACGGCTGTCTCGGAAAAATGGGACAGGCGGTAGAAGCCTGCATCAACGGCAGAGATGATGTGCTTATTTCCGTCGGCGTCGATATTGCCGAGGGCAACCGCAGTTATCCGATCCATACCTGTTTTGTTGATGTAGAGGAACAGGCGGACGTCATCATCGATTTTTCAAACCCGCTGGTATTGGAGGATATGCTCGCTTATGCGATTGAGCATCAGACGCCGGTGATCATCTGCACGACCGGCTTATCCGACGCTCAGGTGCAGAAGGTCAAGGATACCGCAAAGCTGATCCCGGTTTTTTATTCCGGCAATATGTCTCTCGGCATCAATGTTCTGATCGAATTATCAAAAATGGCTGCAAGAGTGCTGTCGGACAGCTTTGATATCGAGATCCTCGAAAAGCACCATAATCTTAAGCTGGACGCTCCCTCCGGTACTGCGATCATGATCGCAAATGCGATCAGCGAGGAAAAGCAGGATGCTCAGTATGTTTACGATCGACATGCGTATCGCAAAAAGCGCGATAAGAACGAGGTCGCGAGCATGAGGTGATCTTTGCGGGTCACGATGAAGTGCTATCCATCAAGCATACCGCTCAGTCTAAGGGTGTTTTTGCGTCAGGCGCAGTCAATGCCGCGGTTTTTATCAAGGATAAGCCTGCCGGTATGTACGATATGAGCGATCTGCTTCGTGCGTGATTTTTCATAGTTAATATTTTTAAATCCTAAAGCGGCGGTTCTGATATCGTCGCTTTTATTCTTATATAGAATTATATTTGATCGTTGGTGGATACGCCCTATGAAATAGTTACTTATGTCGAACACCTCTGTTTTCCTGTCATAAACTGATAGGGAACAGAGGTGTTTTAGTATGAAAAAAGATTTGATACTCTTGCCGTCCGTAACCTACGCGATGAAGGCGAAGAGTATTCTTGAAAAATATCAGATTCGCGCATATATCCAGAGAACTCCCCGTAATACGCCGATCAAATCCTGCGGCTATTGTCTTTTCGTTCCTGAAAAAACCGATGAAGCTGAAAAAATCCTGAGAAAAGGCGGCGTTCGGGTTCTCGGACGAGCGTCCCGTGATGCGTAATGATCTATCTGGATAATGCCGCTACGACTTCGCCGAAGCCTGACGCAGTCATAAGGGAAGTGAATAAAGCGCTCAGAATGTATTCCGCTAATCCGGGGAGAGGCGGACATACGCCTTCCGTCAATGCCTCGCGCGCAGTTTATGACGCCAGAACACGGATCAAAGAATTCTTCCACGCGCCGTCAGAAGAGTCTGTCGTCTTCACATCCGGGTGTACTCAGTCGCTGAATACGGTCATCAAGGGCGTTTTGAAGCCCGGCGACCATGTGGTGATATCATCACTGGAGCACAACGCCGTATTGCGTCCGCTGCACCGCATGAAGCAGAAAGGGATCATTGACTTTTCCGTCGCGCGGGCCGTGCCCGGTGATGACGAAGCGACGATCCGCGCTTTCAGAAATGCGATCAATCAGCGCACCCGAATGATGATTTGCACGCACGCATCGAATGTGTTCGGTTTTCGGATGCCGGTTGAGCGACTTTGTGCATTGGCGCACAGCTACGGCGTCCTGTTTTGCCTTGACGCCGCGCAAAGCGCCGGTATATTGGATATCGACATCCTACAAGATGGCTATGATTATGTGTGCTGTCCCGGGCATAAGGGTTTGTACGGCCCGACAGGAATCGGTATTTTGTTGATGAATCGGGATGAATTGTTGGATCCTTTGATCGAGGGCGGTACCGGCAGCGGCTCCGATGATCCGAATATGCCTGAGTTTTATCCCGACCGACTGGAATGCGGCACGCTTAATATACCCGGTATCTGCGGCATGAGCGGCGGCATTCGCTTTGTTAATTCAAAGGGAAGAGACAGACTGTCGGCGCATGAAATGCGATTGATGAAAAAGCTGTATCATCGACTTTCCGGAATGCGCCATGTGATCCTGTATGCGGATAAGCCGGATATCAGTCGCAGCGTGCCTGTGTTATCCTTCAACATCAAAGATGCGGATTGCGAAAGGGTGTCCGAATATCTGGATAAGCGATATCGGATCGCCGTCAGAGCGGGGCTTCACTGTGCGCCGCTGGCACACAAAATGATGGGTACGCTGGATACCGGCGCCGTGAGGATCTCGCCGTCTGCATTCACAACAGAAAAAGATATCGATATTTTAGCCTCAGCGATAGAGAAATTCAACTATTTTTCTTGAAATGCGAATCCCGCTGTGATACAATATAATAAATATAGCGTATCAAAATACCAGATAAAGGGATTCCTGCTATGGAAAATTTTTTCTCAACCATCATGGCAATATTATCGACCTTCCAATTCAAGGATGCGATCGATATCTTGTCGATATCATTGATTCTTTATTATTTGCTCAAGCTGTTTCGTCAAAGTCGAGCGGGTCAGCTGGTAAAGGGTGTTGTTATCCTGCTGATCGCCTATGCGCTTTCCGCCGTTTTTGAGTTGACGATGGTCAACTATATCCTCAAGGCGTTGTTTGAATTTGCCGTCATCATCATCGTTGTCGTCTTTCAGCCCGAGCTTCGTCAGGCGTTGGAACGTCTCGGACGTAACAGAACCTTCAAAAGCCTTGTGCCGACCGGCTCTCCGAGCCCTGACGCCGCTGTGTTCAAGTCGATCAGCGACGTATCGGATACCTGCGTCGTGTTTTCACGCTCCAAGACCGGTGCACTGATCGTATTTGAGCGGGACAGCGTTCTGTCTGAAATCGCCGCTACCGGTACCGAGCTCAACAGCGATACTTCCGTCGCGCTGCTCGGCAACATCTTTTTTAACAAGGCGCCCCTGCATGACGGCGCGTGTATCATCCGCGACGGCAAGATTCTTGCCGCGGGATGTATTTTGCCGCTGACAAAAAACAACGACGTCAACGCCGAATTAGGTACCAGACACCGTGCGGCTCTCGGACTTTCCGAGGAAAGCGATGCGGTTGTAGTTGTTGTTTCCGAAGAAACCGGAACGATCTCGATCGCGGTTGGAGGACGCTTGATCAGAGATCTTGACAGAACCTCTCTTCACGAAAAACTCTCCGATCTGATCATACCCGGCGAGAGCGAAAAGACTGACCTGTTCACATCCGTATTTAAGAGTAAAAAGGAGAAGAAGCATGAAAAAAAGTAGTTTTTTAACCCGACTCTTCTCCCATAATTTCGTCCTCCTGATCATTTCATTTTTGCTGGCGTTCATCGCATGGTTTATCATCAATGCGAACTCTGAGACGGAAACAAATGTGACGATCTCCAATATTCCCATTTCGATCACGCTTCCCGATACGGCGCTGGATAAAGGGTATCAGGTTTTCAGGGCGGATGATTCGACCGCTTCGGTCGAGGTCTCCGGCAACCGTGTATCTGTCGGATCGCTGACCCCTTCCGATATCCAGGTTTTTGCCAATCAGGTATCGACCATCGATCACGCGGATGAGTATTCTTTGCCGCTGTCGGCAAAAAAGGTCGGAATCAAAACAAATTATAATATCATGTCTTCCGTGACGCCGCCGACTGTTACTTTCTTTGCAGACAAATTCAAGGAAAAAGACCTTCCTATTGACAAATCGCAGATGAAGGTCGTCGTCGATTCCGGCGACTACTCCGAGATTACCATGTCAAACGATACCGTCCATCTCGAGGGCGCAGCGGCAAAAGTGGATGAGATCGAATACGCAATGATCGTTGATACCGTCAAGCCGGAAGGTTCTTCTCCGATCACACTGCAGGAATCGCTGGTTTTCTATGATAAAAACAAAAAGGAAATCACGCTGAAATATGTTGAAGCAGATATCAAGTCGGTAGAGGTCACCGTCACGACGCAGCCGAAAAAGGAGATCTCACTTGCGTTGGAGATCATTAACGAGCCTCAGAATGCTCCTGCTGTTACGCTGACGCCGGCTAAGGTTTCTGTTTACGGCCCTGCCGAGCAAATCGATACGATCAAGGACAATCAAGTTATCATCGGCACGTTGGATTACGGTACGCTGACAAATACGGCGCACAAGATCCCTTATGATATCTCGCTCCCCGATTCATTGAAGGATTGTCATATCATCGCCGATTCGGAAGAAACGGTAACGGCGAGCCTTGATTTGTCGTCTTATGCGTCTACGACGTTGACGGTACCGGTCACGACTAAGGTCGATACCGCGAAGTATTCTGCTGAGATCGCCTCCGGCACTACCGTTAAGCTGACGGTGTACGGCCCTGCGAGTGTGATCAAACGTATCGCTGCAAAATACGTTACGGTCGTTGCCGACTTAACTAAGATGGCGGATCAGCTCGACGAAGAAAAGACGGTTTCCGTTCTTGTACCGCTGACCGTCACTTTCGCCGATCAGTTTAAGACCTGCTGGGCTTACCACACCGATCCGGTCAATGTGAACGTCACCCCGAAAACAAAATAATGATACTGAAAAAGGGACTGCCGCGGCAGTCCCTTTAATGTTTCACAGGATATTCAGTTGTAATAAGCGGTATTTCGCATATACTTATACCGATTGTGCTTCAGTTGTCCGTTGTGCGTATTGACGACGTCTCTGTGATAATGCACGCTGTGGACAAGTCCGATCGCCAGCAGAACCGCCAGCGCTGAGGTGCCGCCCGAAGAAAACAGGGGAAGGGTAATGCCGATAACAGGCAACAGTCCTAGAACCATACCGATATTAATGATGGTCTGAACGGAGATCATCGCGAACACACCGACACACAGCATCTTTCCGAGATAATCTCTTGCCTTGAACGCTTCGATGATGATCTTGACGGCAATCATCAGGATCAGCGCCAACAGCAGCAGACATCCGATGAATCCCAGCTCTTCACCGGCGACGGTAAAGATAAAGTCATTTTCCTGCTCCGGAACGATCCCGGAGGATACTCTCGCGCCGTTGCCAAGTCCGGTGCCGCTCATTCCGCCGGAGGCGATACTGACCTTGCCTTGATATTGCTGCCATCCGTAGTTGGTCAGAGCGTTTCCGTCGAGATCGAATATCGCCAAAAATCGATTCTTTTGCTCTTCGTTGAGGATGAAATTCCATGCGATCGGCACAGCGGTCGCAACCAGTAAAAGCATGATCAGGAAATACCTGAGCTGAACGCCTCCGACGAACGCCATGATGATAAAGATGAACAGAAATACCAACACCGTTCCGTCGTCGCCCTGCGCGTGTATCAGCACGGCGGGAACCGCTGTATGCAGCAGCAGGGACAATACGCCGAGCAGGCTGTGGAGTCTTTCTTTATCCACCAGGATCTGCATATGCTTAGACAGCGTGATGATAAAGAATACCTTGACAAATTCCGACGGCTGAAAAGACAGTCCTCCCGGTAGAACGATCCACGCAGTATCGTCCGTACCGGTTACATTGATACCGACAAAAAAGACCGCGATCAGCAAAGCGAGAGATAAAATCATCAGAAAGATCCATTTATCTGCGATCCGCTGATAGTCGATCACCGTCAGAATCACTGCTACGATATAGCCGATGACAATAGCGAGGATCTGAGAGGTGAGATAATTGTATTCGAAGCCTCGCTGCATCGACTGTATCAGGATGATGCTGTAAACTGTGGCGGCGATCGTCAGCAGCCACAGGATCTTATCGGTTTTTATGAAGAATTTTTTGATGTTTTTAAATATCGTCTGCATAATAACCTTTCCAGTGATGATGATTCATGTTTATTATATTCAATCGACGGGTTGAATTCAAGATAATAACGGTAACAAATTTATTTAATTTTGTCATACAGCATTATGAGCTTGTTAAAATATGATAGAATAACTAATTGAAAGAATTTGGAGAATCGTTATGATAAGGTTTGTTTCAAAATCTACCGCCGATACGGAGACCCTCGGCGAGAAGATCGCCGCTGTCCTGCAGGGCAGGGAAGAGATCGCTTTATTCGGTGATCTGGGCGCCGGAAAAACTGCGTTTACCCGCGGCGTGTGTAAAGGCTTAGGCGTCAAGGACGGCGTTTCCAGCCCGACATTCGCGCTGGTTAATGTATATAAGGGCAAATATACCGTTTATCATTTTGATATGTACCGCATCACTTCCGAAGATGATTTGTTCGCGATCGGATTTTATGATTATCTTGACACCGGCATTCTGATCATTGAGTG
>CACZAW010000124.1 GCA_902779225.1 uncultured Ruminococcus sp.
CATTTGCAGCAAAGCATATATTCATCTCCTTTTCGTTAATCGTAAGGGATCAGTCTTTCTTATTCTTAACCAGTTTGATATAAACAACGACGTAATTGGCAAGCGAGAACAATTCGATCGCCAGGGTCACGCAAAGCAAGGTGAGCGTCAGCGGAATATTCTGATATCCGAACACCGCCATCAAAACGATCACGCCGATCGTGATATAAAAGACGATCGTACCGACCTTGCCGTACCAGGCAGACTTCGGAGGAACGATACCCTTTTTGACAATGACCACGCCGCCGATGATCATCAGTACGTCCTTGATCACCATCAGCGCCATCACAGGCAGCGCAAACGGCTCGATCAGTACGACGCATACGCCCGCAGCAAGCAGCGTCAGCTTATCCGCCAGCGGATCGATGATTTTTCCGAATTCCGATTCCTGATTAAATTTTCGCGCGATCACGCCGTCAAAGCAGTCCGACAAACCGGACAAAACGATCGTGACGGCAGCCGGAATATACATTTTTGCGACAAAAAACGCTACAAACGGAGTAATCAGGACTACTCTGAAAAACGATATCGCATTCGGTATCGTCATCAGATCCTTGGTGATCAGTTCTTTCTTTTCCTCAACAGTGATTTTATTATCAATACTCATATCTTTCCTCATTAAAACGGTTTTCTAAACGGACAGCGGTAATCACAGCGTCAGCCATGACGCAAACATTGAGAATATATTACCATCATATAGATGCTTAAAGATGAACGATTCGTAAATTGTGCTTTCCTGCAGCAGATACACATTGCTCGACACCTGCGGTATGATCAAATGCAGCAGATACGCGATCATGCACACCAGTAAAAGCGCTTCAACAGCGCCGATCACGCCGCCGAGGATCGCATTGACCTGCTTGATGACGGGGATCTTGAACACATTCAGCAACAGCGGCATCACAAATTTTCTGAGCAATATGTAGAACAGGAAGAACAGAAAGATCGTGATAAAAAACGACAGGATCCCGATCACGATCGGCTCCAACACCGTTTCGGCGGTAGCGCCCGCATTCACGGATATGTTCTCGATCGGCTGCTGCATCTTATCGGTCACAAAGCCCTTCAGGGCTTCCTCAATCCCGAAAAGGTTGAAACTGCCGAAGTCGATCTTATCCAGCGTATCCTGCATGGAAGAGTTGCTGAATTTTGCGACCTCTGTCACGACGGTATCGTGGATCGTCGGTCTGAGCACCAGCTCATAGATTTTGACGGAGATCAGCTTTCCGAGAAATGTTGCGGCAGTATATGAAACAAAAGCCGTCAGGATCCCGGCGAGCGACTTTGCCGCGCCCCTGCGGATCCCCACAAAGACGAACAAACCGACTAAGACAAACAGAATTATATCATAAATCATAGCGAGCCTCAAATATTAATGACACTGATCTCGTTGGTATCTAAAACATATGCGTCGGAGGAGGTATACAGCACTGCCGATCTCGGCTCATTGGTGATCTCAGAATCGGAGACCTTTCCCCCGTCCTTGTTGTATAAGAAAATGAACTCGGGCGTCAGCAGTGCGATCCTGCCCTTGTATGTCGAGATATACTTGACCATATACTCGGTCTCAAAGGAGTTCGAGACCGTACCGTCGGCATTAAAGGAATAGATCTCACAGTTTCTGCCGTCGCCGGAGCGCGACAATGAAACGGAATAGGTGTTGGTATCGCTGTTGAAGTAATAGCAGGTCAGGCTCTTTCCCTCATATTGCAGGGTATTGATCTCGCCGTTGGACGTATTGATGCCCGACGCAGCGCCGTTGCCTACCGCGCAGGCGTGCGAATCGTCCAGATACTTACATTCATAAAAGATATTGTTATCGACTTCCTCCTGATACAGCGGCTTGTCCTTGGTAAAGTCAAGTACATACAGACAGGAGATCTCAGTGCCGTTCAAGGCAGAGATTCCGGTGACGACGGCGCCCTTACCGTTAGGCGCAAGACTGACGGACGTCACATAGTAATCGGCAAAGGAGTAGCCGAAGATGACCTCGTTCTCTTTATTATAGACATGCAGCTTTGAAAGATAGCCGTTGCCGGTCGTGACCAATGCATAAATACCTTTGTCGATCACATCGCCGGTGACGATCCTTTCCTCTGTCTCGCCGGTAAAGAGCATCTTATTAAATTCGTTGACCTGATACCCTGTGCCGCCGAGTGAATATACCAGCAGATAACGGTTATCCGCCTTCAAAACAGGATTGGTAAAGCCGTGTTGCGTCGCATATTCCACTCTGCCGTAGTTGTTGATGATCTGCAGCTTGGTATCCGTTGCAAAGCAGATATCCTGTCCCATTCTGACAAAGTTGGCGAGATCGACGTTCTCTCCCTGAACGCTGACGGGAAATTTCTCGTCGCTCTTTTGATTCAGAATACCGTACTTGACGTAATTGCGGATATTATGCCATGACAGCTTATCGGAGCTGAAGATAAAGAATACGACGCCGAACAAGACCACCAGCAACAGTACGACCGCAATGATCCGCTTCTTTCCCGACTTTTTCGGCTTTTTCGGCGAGGTCTTCTCACGCTCTTCAAGAGGCATATCTTCATAAGACAGCACCTCTCTGTCCGAGTGCTCTTCGCGCTTTTTCTTCTTTTTCATCAGCTTTTCGAGCTTTTTGGAGTTCTTCTCTTTCAGCTGTTCTTCGCGAAGCCTCTCTTTTTGCGCTTTTTTCTCAGCCTTTTTATCCGGTTGTTCTTCATTATCCGGATCCTGTTTTTCTTCTTTGTTCAGATCCGCTTCTTCATCCTGATCCTTTTTGGATTTGCGGGAAGGCTTTGACTTCTTCTTTTTCTTTTTTGATTTCTGTTTCGGGATGATCCTGGTCGGTTCATCTGAGACCGCTTTGTTATCGGTCTCGTTTTCTTCATAGAGCGTGTCGATATCCTCAGACCATTCTTCCTTGACGTTCGCTTCGCTCAGGTCGATGATCTTTGTCTTTTCATCCACACCGTCAAACATTTTGTTTTCTTGTTTATCCATATTTTCACCTGTATCATTGTGAATATGTACTGACTAATAGAATACTTGATTCAAATATAATCCGCACGCGGGAGCCGTCGGCCCGGCGCTTTTTCTGTTTTCGGCGCCGATGATACCGGCGATGCTGCCCTCGGGGATCCTACCCTGATTCACTGCAAGGAGCGTCCCCACCATAATGCGAACCATGTTATACAGAAAGCCGTCGGCAGCCACCGTAAAGGTCACCAGCGCGCCTTCACGCTCAACACGAAAGTATTTGACATGACGCACGAAGTCGCCCTTCTCGCGCCTGTCCAGCGTACAAAACGAGGTAAAGTCATGCGCGCCGACAAACGCCTGCGCCTCACGGTTGAGCATCTCGACATCCATGTCATAGCGATAATGCAGCGCCATACCCTGCATAAACGGGTTTCTGACACGGCTGTTCCAAACCTTGTAGACATACTCCTTGCCCTTGCAGGAGTACCGCGCGTGAAACGCATCGGGAACATCCTCGACCTTCAGCACCGCAACGTCATCGGGCAGATACCGGTTCATCGCCAGCATCAGATGGTCGTTGGTGATCGGGTGGGCGATCTTCATCGATACGCAATACATATTGGCATGAACGCCGCTGTCGGTACGCGAGCAGCCCTTGATATCGGGTCGCTCATGAATGATCTCGTACAGCGCGTTCTGAAAGACCTCCTGTACTGTCACGGCGTTGTCCTGTATCTGCCAGCCGTGGAGCCGGTCGCCGCGATATGCAATTGTCAGCAGCAGGTTCCTCATCGGATCTGAGGCAGGAAAATGTTGCATAATACTACTCCGGCGATCACCAGAAGGCAGATCGCAATGCAGATATAATCGCGTTTCATCAGCTTTAATTGCTTCATTCTGGTACGGCCGTCGCCGCCCTGATAGCAGCGGCATTCCATCGCGACCGCAAGCTCGTAGGCGCGTCTGAACGACGACACGAACAGCGGAACCAGAATCGGGATCAGCGCCTTAGAACGCGCGACCAGACTGCCGCTTTCCATATCAGCGCCTCTCGCCTTTTGCGCCGCCATGATCTTATCGGTCTCCTCCAGCAAGGTAGGTACGAAACGCAGGGCGATGGTCATCATCATCGCGATCTCATGCACCTTGATGTGAAAAACGGTCAACGGCTTCATCAACCGCTCCAGCGCATCGGTCAGATCGTTGGGAGAGGTTGTAAATGTCAGCGCCGAGCTGAAAAGGATCAGGAAAATGATGCGGAAGCATACAAATATCGCGTTATAGATGCCCGCCCATGTGACCTTGAAGATCCACCATTGGAAAATCGGCTCGCCCTGACCGTAGAAAAGATTCAAAAGTGAGGTGATGATCACGATAATAATGATCACCTTCAGGCTCTTGAGATACATTTTGACCGGGACGTTGCTGAGCAGCACGACCGCGATCACCGTCGCGCCGACCAGCGCGAGCGAATAGAAATTAAAGGCGCAAAAGGTCAGCACGATAAATGCGATCAGACTGACGATCTTCAATCTTGGGTCAAGTCGGTGCAGTACCGAATCGCAGGGGAAATACTGTCCGAGAGTGATATCTCTCATAATCTCCCCTCCTTTTTAAGGTACTCGGTGATGTCAAGCACCGCTTTATCGACCGTTAAAACGCCCTTACTCAGCGGGACTCCCGCTTCGATCAGGTTGTCGACAATCGACGTGATCTGCGGAACGCGAAGCCCGATTTCTCGAAGCTCCTCTCCGCGGGAAAATATATTTTGCGAGGTGTCGAACATCTCCAGCCGCGCCCGGTTCATCACCATCACGCGGTCGCAGACAGATGCGACGTCCTCCATAGAATGTGAAACAAGGATAACGGTATTGCCGCGCTCCCTGTGATAATGATAGATCTGTGATAGCAGGATATCCCTGCCGACGGGATCCAGACCGGCGCACGGCTCGTCAAGGATCAGGATATCGGGATCCATCGCGATGACGCCGGCGATCGCGGCACGGCGTTTTTCACCGCCGGAAAGATCAAAGGGTGATTTTTCCAACAGTTCCCGCTTTAAGCCGACAAATTCAGCCGAACGGTAGACGCGATTCTCGATCTCCTCAGAGTCAAGCCCCATATTCGTGGGGCCGAAGGCGATATCCTTCGCCACGGTATCCTCAAACAGCTGATACTCCGGATACTGGAAAACCAGTCCGACCTGAAAGCGGATCCTTCTGATCTCCTTGGGCTTTGCCCAGATATTCACGCCGTCAAGCTCGATCGTGCCTGAGGTCGGCTTCAATAAGCCGTTGAGCATCTGTACCAGCGTCGATTTACCGGAACCGGTATGACCGATAATGCCGATAAACTCGCCTTTTTTGATAGTAAAGCTGACCGAATCGACAGCCGTATGCTCCAGCGGTGAGCCGAGAGAATAGGTATACACCAGATCGCGTACATTCAATAAGCTCATGCCAGCACCTCCTTAAGGAGTGCGCAGCACTCGTCCTCAAACAGCGGAAGTCTGTCGATCTTCACGCCGCAGGAGCGCAGCTTATAACAAAGCTCCGTCGCCTGAGGAACATCCAGCCGATGGCGCTTCAAAAGC
>CACZAW010000125.1 GCA_902779225.1 uncultured Ruminococcus sp.
GCAGCAATGCAGAAATATTAAAAATGACCGTAAGGTCAAGTTTGCAGAGTTAGCTGATGAATGGCTTGAGTTAGAAGAAGATAAAGGACAACTGAAAACCGCAACACTGGAATTGTATAAAGGCTTTCGGGATCGCACCTACAAGTGTATCGGACATCTGATGATCCAGAAGATTCGCCGCAAGGATATTCAAAACCTTGTGAATACATTAGCTTACGGTTATGACGGCAGGAAAAAGCTGAGAGAAAAATCACAGAAGAACTATATCTGCTTTGTTTCCGACGTTTTCAATTACGCCGTTGTCAATGAGCTGATTGAGGATAGTCCATGTCACCGACTGGATTTCATCGCAACACCAAAGAAGACAAGACAGTTTTACAGCCTTGAAGAAGAGATCAATCTTCTCAGCCTGTTAGAAGAACGCGGAGCGATCCTGACATATAGGGTGTGTTATCTCTTCTTAATGGTCGGATATCGACTTTGCTAAAGGTACTGTATTTATTCAGCGTAATTCACAGTATAAAAACAAAAGCACCGGTATCTATACCACTACCCCAAAAACAAAAAGTTCAGTCAGATGTCTGACGTTACCTCAGGAGATACTGGATATTTTACCGGTACTGAAAGCACAACAGGAAGATAATCGATCCAAGTGTGGTGACTTGTGGATCAACAGCGACAGACTGTTCTGCAACGACTTTGGCAAGCCGATCCATCCGAATCAGCCGTACAACTATCTGAAACGCTTCTGTGAGCGTGAAAAGATTGAGTTCAAGGCGCTCCACAGCTTCCGTCATAGCTTAGTAACTAATTTGATACATAGCAATGTTGATGTCACGACGATCTCAAACATCGTCGGGCACATTAACGGAAATGTTACTCTGTCAGTCTATGCTCACGAATTCAAAGAAGCGACGGCTTTCGGATGTAATGTGATGAGCGATCTGCTGAATCAGCAGAAAAAACAGACCAAAACAATGAGCGAATAATGAACTGTTGGCGGTTCCGTAAAAAGAAAAACTCCCAAAAGTGGGATAAAACCTACACTTTTGAGAGTCTTAGGATGGTCCGAGTGACTGGAGTCGAACCAGCGGCCTCTTGAACCCCATTCAAGCGCGCTACCAAACTGCGCTACACCCGGATACTGCAAGAGTTATCATACCACATCTTGTTGAAGAATGCAAGTAAAATTTACAATATTGTGTTTTTTATTTTCGACAGCTTGAAAAAGCAACGTTCCCACAGTATAATATTGCCATACGAAAGGAGGCTGCGATATGATCGTCAAAGGCGTCGACAAAGGCAACGAATTTGATTTCGGCAGAACGTCGCAGGACTATGCCCGCTACCGCGATATTTATCCCGCGAGTATGTACGAAAAACTGATTCGCTTCGGGATCGGACACGAGAGTCAGCGGATCCTCGATCTCGGCAGCGGTACAGCGATCCTTCCGCTGAACATGGCGACGACCGGCGCGCGCTTTGTCGCGACCGATATATCCGAAAACCAGATCGCCCTCGGCAGACAGCTCGTCGCCGAACGCGGCGTTGACAACATCGAATTCCGCGTATGCCCTGCCGAGAATACCGGATTCCCCGACAACAGCTTCGACGCGGTAACGGCGGTACAGTGCTTCCCGTATTTTGACGCAGAAAAAGCGGCAGCCGAGATACGCCGCGTGCTGAAGCCCCGCGGACTGTTCTGCAAGATCATCATGGACTGGAAACCGATGGAGGACGACACGATCGCCGAGATGGAAGCCCTCGTCAAGCAGTACAATCCCTCATGGAGCGGATGCGGCTTTGACAAATACCGCTACACATATCCCGCGTGGGCAGAGGATCGCTTTGAGATCGACGTCATCCACTCCTACGATGCCGAACTCACCTTCACCCGCGAGGCATGGATCGGACGGATCAAGAGCTGCCGCGGGATCGGCGCAAGCCTGCCCGCCAAGGCGATCGCCGCCTTTGAGCGCGAATATCGCGCCATGCTGGAACAACGCCCCGAACAGCTCACATTAAAGCACCAGATCCATATCGAGATCTACCGCTCCGCAAAAGCATCCCCGTGATACAAAACGCCCCTCAGTCCGTACGGATCGAGGGGCATTATTATCTGTGATTGCATCAGCCGTTCAAGGGACTGCCGCAGTATGCACAGCAGCCGCTGGCGTCGGGCGTGCTGTTCGCGCCGCAATACGGACAGCGGGCAACGGTAGGCGGAGCCGCCTGAGCCGCTTTTTCATCGCGCACCTGCTGACGCGCGCCGAGCAGCGTTTCCTTGATCTCCTCGCACATCGCCTTATACTTGCTGTACTCGGGATGATTATCGGGAACGGGCTTCTGAACCGCGATGACCGCGTGTTCGGTGGTGTAGACGGATGAAGAATTCAGCTGTACCTTGATGGTATCAAAGTACGGATGATTGACGCGGATCACGATATTGAAATCGTAGCTGTACTCATATCTGGGGGGATCATAGCTGACCGAATGCCCCTCGTTATCCTCGCGCATTTTTTCATCGCTGTCCTCGTCGATATCAATATCCACGCCGGTGACCATCCCGTAATCCAAAACGTCGGGATTTGCCTCCGCGAGGTTGCGGGCGCGGGTAACGACAAATTTCCTCGCGTCCTCGTCGATCAGCACCTTGGTGTCCTCGCCGAACGAGCGGGTGGTGTGGAACGCAGCGACAGCATCCTTGTTATCCTCGCGATACTGCAGCTGCTCCTTGATATCATCGACGGTACTGTGTCGGCGCTCCGAGAAAAAAGGCGAGAGCTTCGCCGCACATTTCTTGCACAGATTGCCGTCCTCTAATTTGCGGTTGCCGAGCAGCCCGATCTTATCGCCGCAGATGCTGCAATACTTTTTATCGAATAAGCCCATGAAAATCCTCCTCAGATATAGATTATTGCTTGACTGGACGACAGGAAGAGTACTTCTCCTCAAAATCCTTACTTCAAAGACTTGAGCACTTCCAACAGGGTATCGTCATTATCCTTATAGCCGCCGTCCATCACAAAGTAGACCTTGTCTCCGGCAACGGTATACAGCATACAGCAATCCGTGCCGCCGGCGTTATAGGTGATTCCCTTCCACTCGATCGCATCATTGATCTTGACGGACGAATCGACGGGATTATAATCTTTGTTGATCTCTTTCGTGGTATTGATATTATTCTTGGCGTCATCTTCGCTCTTTACGATCGTGACCTTGATATAATCGGTGGGCTTGTCCTTCGCGGTCAGCCAAACGGTCTTGGGATCTTCGGGATTAAAGGTACCGTCGCCGCCCTTGAAATCCATTGTATCGGGAACGAATACCGTGATATCGCCCCATGTCTGCTCGGAACCGGCGACCTTGTTGGTGTCCTCTGCCTGAGAAGCAGAATCCGACTTGCCGTCATCCTTCTTGCCGCCGCAGGCAACCATAAAGGAAGCAAGCATCGCAACAGCAAGGAACAGCGCCAGCGCTTTGGATAAATACTTCATAAGAATCCTCCTAAATAATAAGATATTTTGATTATATCATACAAAAAATGGATTGTAAATAAATAATTTACAATTGCCGCAGATAATATAAAACAGCGCTTGTCACTGTTCAGACAAGCGCTGTCATTCTTCGGATCAGCCGATCATTATTGCTTTTGTCCTTTTTTACTCCTGATCTGGATGATCGACAAAACAATTCCCGCTATCCCTATTATTACAAGGAGCACGGCAAGCCCTGCCGTGAATTCACGGCTGTGATTTAAGATCATAACGGCAACAACGGTGATGATTGTATTCAGAATCGTCGCGATTAAGCCGCTTTTTCCCGCTTTTTCATGATGGATAAACGAACGTATCGCCCACAAAAGCAGCAACAGCGCGATCACTCCGAGAACCACCAACGTAATGATACCCACAACCGTATAATCATTTCCCAGATACGATCTCAGTCGGTACAGACGCTGTAATATCCTTTGCATAGGGCACAAACAAAGCCGCGATACTAATCAGTGCTGTCAAGCCGCAAATGATATCGATTATTTTGACAGATTTCTTTTCATTCATGACGGACCCCCATATTGATTATCTGTAAATCAGAATTTCAGACTGCTTTCGGGTGATTTGAACTGGATATACATGATTTCACTTACACCGGCGACAGATGACATGATCTCATACCCCTTGCCGTCGACGGCATTGAATACATGATCGGCGATTTGCTTATCCTGTCTGTCCTTATACCCCATATCTCTTAATTTGTTCACGTATTCCGTAAAGTCCTCCTGCGTGGTATTGTGAACCTCTACGGAGATGTACTCGTCGCTCTGCTGATTGATAACAACATCATCTGACTCAGGTTTCGGCAGTACGTCAAAGAGTCCGCCGCTCGGCCAGGAAACATACTCTTCATCCGGTTCATCCGTAGACTCCTTTGCATCCGGTTCACTCGTAGGATCTTTTGCATCCAATGTGACAGCGGATTTTGATTTCTTCGACTTTGTCTCCGTTGATTCCTTTGAACATGAAGCCGCCGTGAATCCAACGGATATCACCAACGCAAGCGCAAGGATCATCGCCGCTATTCTTTTTATCGGATTGGCTTTTGATTTCATCATAAACACTCCTTTTGATTACATATCTCATGTATAAATAACTCAACCGTGTTCATACGGTTTGCCTTCTCTGTAAGGCAGTATAACATAGTTGCAAAGTTTACGCAAGTGCGTATACGCGTTTGCGAAGATTTTTTTACAATAGTAACCGGTGATAAATATGAGCGTAAAGGATGCAACGGCAAAAAGGTTCAAAGAAATATGCCATGAGCGCCGCATCACGATCAACGAACTGGCAAATCTGTCCGGCGTTACGCCATCTACCGCATATAGCATGATGGACGACCGGCGCAGAGATATTTCATTGATCACGGTCAAAAAGTTTTGCGACGGTCTGGATATGACGTTGGGTGAATTTTTCTCCTGCGACGAATTTGATTCTCTGGAACAAGAGATAGAATAAAAAAGCAACTGTTGTATTGATTATACACAGTTGCTTTTTTGTTTTGTTATGCTGCGGGCATACATTGATTAATTTTGATTTTCGCATTCTCCCAGCGGCTTCAAGCCTTTGTCATAGAGAATCTCGTTCGCGTCGATCAAGCTCATATTATGCAGGATCGAAAAGCTGATGATCGCGTCGCGGCTGTCTCGGGGATACAGCTCCCTCAGCCCCGCGATATTCAACAGGCGCTGTGTTTCTTCAAGATTCAGCTTCATTCCGAAACAAATCATGATCAGTTTATCGCGCGAAGGCGATTTCCTGCCATCAAAGATCTGATAGCCATATGTTCTGTCGATATTAGCGTTACGGATCACCTCCGCCTTGGTCAGCTTCTTTTTTTCGAGAAGCTCGCTGAGCGCTTGCTCCAGCGTACAGTCAAGCAGCTCGGCGCTGTTTTCGGAAAGATATTCCTCGATCGTCGGTTTCTTTTTAAGGGTATCCAAAAGCTTTTCGGTAGATTTTTTCATTACTGTCTTCCCTTTTTCTGTTTTTATGCTACAATGATACTATATTTATTCCATATATATCAAGAGTGTACTTATGAAAAGTTCGGAAAAATATGACCTCTGGCAGGTCGAAAAGCTACGCGATCTGGACGAAAGCCACGAGCTGGTCAAAAACCTGAACAACGGCAACGTCATGATTCGTTGCCGTCTTCCGGCGGAAAGCTATCAACTGATGAAAAAGCTCTCTTCCATGCGGCATCAAAACCTGATGACGGTATATGATTGCGAATGCATCGACAGCTATTGCGTCTGTCTGTGCGAATACATTGACGGCGAAACAATCGAGCAGAGGATCAACCGCTGCGGAACGTTCAACGAACAGCAAGCAACTGCAATCCTTTCTCAGATCTGCGACGCGTTGTCCTCTTTGCACGGCGAGGGAATCATCCACCGCGACGTGACCGCCTCTAACGTGATGCTGACCAATTCCTCGACGGCTAAGCTGATCGATTATGATATCGCCAGATCAGTCAAAGAAAACATCTCCCGCGACACGCAGATCCTCGGCACCGTCGGCTATGCCTCCCCGGAACAATTCGGCTTTTCCCAGACGGGCGTACGGGCGGATATCTACGCCTGCGGTGCGCTGCTCAACGTCATGCTGACAGGCGCTCTAGCGGTATTCTTCTGCTACCGAACTGAAGCTCGCGCTGACAAAGTCTGCTCATCGTTCACCGGAAGAACTGCACGGCAGATTCCGTCCCCTTCCGGGATTTCGTTCAAAAAATCCGGGCTTAATGATACTGACTTCTCTCTGCTTTGCCGTCTACGGATTGCTGACGATAGAATACATCAGAAGGCTCACTGCAAATATCAGCCGTCTGAATTCCGACAGCACAAATCTTGCAGCGCTGAAAGATGTCAGGAGCGATTCTCTGCTTGCTCTGGTATTTTTGATCCTTCTGACCCTTATCCCCTATCTCAGCTTTGGGGACGTCGGACGGCTGTCCCGTAGAATCAGTCCGAACGACTACCGTCGCGGCGAGTGGCTGATGAAGGCGATCGGATGCCTGTCGATCATCGCAGGAATTCTCGTCATGCTTTTCGTCCATCCGTGACCGCCGACACGACGGTTCACCTATATTATACAGGAAAACAATCTCCCGCGGTATGCTGCCGGCATACGCGGGAGATTTTGTGTCCAGACGCAAAAAAACGAGACGCTTGCGCGCCTCGTTTTCGCTTTTGTACAGTATTGTTTGTATGCTGATTAGTCAGCTACGAAGAATACGTCCATGCCGGTGGTCTCGCCGTCGGCTACGATGTAAGCCTTGGACTCTTCGGGCTTAACATAAACGGTGTAAGCCTTCTTGCCCTTAACGACCTTCTTGACGTTCTTCTCGATATCCTTAACGGATACGGTAGCGCCGCCGAACTGGATGAACAGATCGAACTTAGGATCAGCCTTCTTAGCGGGAGCCTTCTTAGCAGCAGCCTTGGGAGCAGCAGCCTTAGTCTCGACCTTCTTCTCAGCAGCCTTCGGAGCGGCAGCCTTGGTCTCAGCCTTCTTAGCGGGAGCCTTCTTAGCAGCTGTCTTTGTCTCAGCTGCCTTGGTGGTTTTCTTTGCAGTTGCCATAATAAAAATCCTTCTTTCATGTTTTGCCGTGAATCGACATTTTTTACTCAGTTCGCAAGTTGCATCTCTTGCTTACAACTCGTATTATATCTATCAAAAATACAGTTGTCAAATCAATTTTCGTTTTTTGTTTGAATGAACAAATGCAGTGATAAAGTACGGATGTTGTTCGGTATAGTTGACGGAACTTTTTTGCTCAAAATCGCAAAATGGCTGTTTTTTGTTGTGTCACATCAACAAAAACATATCATTATTTTGTGCAGATTCACAGGGTAATATTCGGGACTTAGACAATGTTACCAGTTTCTTGATGAAAAACCTGTATCTTTTTACTAACTGTCAATTGCGCAATCAAAAATCCTCTGCTATAATGAGTACAAAAATTCGGACTCAATCAATTGAGGTGTCTATGTTATCATCATTTTTGGACGTCGGACAGCAGGTG
Organism: uncultured Ruminococcus sp.; assembly: GCA_902779225.1. Lineage (GTDB taxonomy): Bacteria > Bacillota > Clostridia > Oscillospirales > Acutalibacteraceae > Ruminococcoides. Next base: position 7,582 of record CACZAW010000125.1, read on the forward strand.
TTGGTGCTGTTCATCTTGATCGGCGTCGGAGCCCTGCTGACCAAGCTGGGCTTCATCACCGAAAAGGGCGCGTCGTCCATGACGGACGTCGTGCTGTATGCGGTCACTCCGTGCGTGATCATCAACGCCTTCCAGCGCGAATATCACCCCGAGCTATTGGGCGGATTGCTCACGGCGCTGCTGTGCGCGTTCCTGACGATGACGGCGTCGGTGCTGCTCGCAGAACTGATCTATCGCAAAACAGAGATTTCCCGCGCGGTCGTATTGAAATTCTCGCTGGTGTTTTCCAACTGCGGCTTTATGGCGCTCCCCCTGCAAGAGGCGGTGCTCGGAAAAGACGGCGTCTTTTTCGGCGCGGCATATATCGCTGTCTTCAACATCTTTATGTGGACGTACGGTCTGATCACCATGAGCCGCAAGACCGAACTCAGATCCGCCCTGAAAGCCATCGTCAACCCGGGCGTGATCGGCACGATCATCGGCGTGCTGCTGTTCATCTTCTCCGTTAAGCTGCCGACCGTCATCGGCGCGCCGATCAGCTTGCTCGCCGCATTGAACACACCCGTTCCGATGCTCGTCATCGGTTACCATCTGGTACATTCCGACCTGAGGCGCGTGCTGCGTGATAAGGGCGCGTATTTTGCGATGGCGATGCGCCTGATCCTGATCCCGCTCGCAACGCTGGGGATCATGTATCTGTCGGGCGTCGACGGCGTCATAGCGGTCGCGGTCACGATCGCGGTCAGCTCGCCCGTCGCCGCTTACACCACGATGATGGCGTCAAAATACGGCAGAGACGTCTCGCTCAGCGCGGGTATCGTTTCAGCGTCGTCGTTATTCTCACTCATCACCATGCCGCTGATCGTCGGCTTGGCTGATTATATTATGATCGGTTAAAAACACGCAACATCCGGAGGTCGAACCTATGGCAAAAAATCCGAAACAAAAACAGAAGCTCCTCTACATCATGAAATATTTCACGGAAAAGACAGACGAGGATTACGGCGTAACCGTCGCCGATATCATCGAATATCTCGCCGAGTACGATATCGCCGCAGAGCGCAAGAGCATCTATAACGACATCGAGACTTTGCGCGATTTCGGGCTGGATATCGTCAAGACAAAGGTCGGCAAGATCTCTCTGTTCAGTCTGGTATCCCGCGACTTTGAGATCCAGGAGCTGAAGCTGCTGGTCGACGCGGTACAAAGCTCCAAGTTCATCACCCAGAAAAAGAGCCGCGAGCTGATCAAAAAGATCGAGAGCCTCGCCTCCGAGAATCAGGCGAAGGAGCTGCACCGTCAGGTCATCGTCGCCAACCGCGTCAAAAACCAGAACGAGGATATCTACCGCAATATCGACTCCGTCAGCCGCGCGATCAATAACCGCAAAAAAATCAGCTTCTATTACACCAAGTGGGAGGTCTCGCGCACCGGCGCCAAAAAGGTCGTCCGCGTACGCCGCCACGACGGTATGCGCTATCTGCTGACCCCTAAAGCGCTCACATGGGACGACGAGAACTACTATCTGATCGCCTACGACGCTAATGCCGATATGCTCAAGCACTTCCGCATGGATAAAATGGAGGATATCGTCGTCGAGGATCAGCGCGCCGACAGCTCCAAGGCGGTCGACAAATTCGACATCGCCGCATATACCAAGCAGGTGTTCGGTATGTACGGCGGCGAGCTGGTCAACGTAAAAATGCGGTTTGACGATTCCCTGATCGGCGTTGTGATCGACCGCTTTTCCGACAAGGTTTTCATCAGCCCGAACAACGATGGCACCTTCACCGTCAGCGCCGAGGTCATGCTCTCTCCCCAGTTCTTCGGCTGGCTGTTCTCCTTCGGCGATAAAGCAAAACTCATGACCCCCAAATCCGCCAAAGAGAAATTCAAGGCATATCTCAGCGAGGTCGCAGAGAACTACTCGTAATCGAACGAGGCGCAGCCCTCACATAGGCTCCCTTTCCTAAGGGAGCTGTCAGCGAAGCTGACTGAGGGTTTTTCCAATGGAGCGCAGCGACCCTTTATTATTCACCCTTCTCCCCTTCACCGCGCCAACGGCACAAAGTCCGACTTATCGTACACATCCTGTGCTATCCTAATATTGCGGGGCGACCCGCAGATCTCGGCAAAGGATGTGTCGGTATGCAGTATTTGAAAAAGAGGTAACCTATGCAAAGCATCATTTTAGCGTCAAAATCCCCGCGGCGGCAGGAGCTGATCCGCAACATCACCGACGATTTTGAGGTGATCGTGTCCGAGGCGGACGAGCGGCTGCCCGATGGTATCTCCCCGGAGGCGTCGCCGGTGTATCTGGCTCAGGTCAAGGCAAGAGCGGTTGCCGCACAGCACCCCGACAGGCTCATCATCGGCGCGGACACGGTCGTCATCCTCGACGGCTGCGTTCTCGGCAAGCCGAAGGACAAAGACGACGCTATCCGTATGCTTCGCACGCTATCGGGAAAAACACATACCGTGATCACCGGCTGCTGTATCATCAAAGCAGGCAGAGAGCGCGCCTTCGGCGAGAGGACGCAGGTAACCTTTTACCCGCTCAGCGACGGGGAAATTGAGGCATATATCGCGACCGGCGAACCCTTTGACAAAGCAGGCTCCTACGGCATTCAGGGCAAAGGCAGCCTGTTCGTCAGCGGGATCGAGGGCGATTTCTTCAATGTAATGGGGCTCCCCGTCGCCCGCCTCAACCGCGAGCTGCGCGACTTTCTGTCCGACTGAATATGGTCAAGTGAGGTAATACGGTATGAAGCATCTCTTTATTCTCAATTCTTTTGCAGGTACCAAGGACTCTACCCCCGCGCTGGAGGCAAAGATCAAAGCGCTCCCGAATAACCCTGACGTCGTCATTGAGCACACCGGCGGCAAGGGCGACGCGACCGTCATCGCGCGCCGCTATGCCGAGACCGGCGAACCCCTGCGGGTCTATGCCTGCGGCGGCGACGGCACGGCTAACGAAGTCCTCCACGGTATCTTAGGCTTCGACAACGCCGCCTTAGGCGTGATCCCCATCGGCACCGGCAACGACTATGTGCGCAGTCTGCCCGCCGCTTACGAGGATTTCCTCGATATCTCCAAGATGATGGCAGGCGATACCATCCGCGTCGACATATTGAAATGCAACGACGTCTACGCGCTGAACATCATCTCGGCAGGCTACGACTGCGAGGTCGCCGACCGCGCCCAAAAGAACAAGCGTCTGCCGCTGATGTCGGGCTCCGCCGCCTACAAGCTCGCGATCGTCCAGTGCCTTGCGACAAAAAGAAAGCATACCTTCACTCCTTATGCCGAGGGCGAGCGCATCCCGCTCAAGGACGGCTACAAAACCCAGATGCTCGCGGTCGCCGCCAAGGGACAGTATTACGGCGGCGGCATCAAGGCGACCCCCTGCGCGGCGCTCGACGACGGGCTGATCGACTATATGTCCATCCCCACCGTGCCCGTCCGCAAGTTCGCCACCCTGCTCAAGCCCTTCACCAACGGCGAGCATATCGGCCATCCCAAGGCGACCTTTATCTCCCACAACAAATGCAAAGAGCTGCAGCTCAAAGACGACGCCCCCTTTAAAATCGGAATCGACGGCGAAATGTTCATCATGGAAAACCCCGTCATTACCGTCATTCCCAAGGCGATCGATATTATAATTCCAAAAAATAATTCTAATTGTGCAAAAATAGGTTGATTATTCTGTAAAAGTGTTGTATAATTACAATGTTGTAACTTTTCGAGCGACATAATTGTAACTATGCAGGCAGGCAAACAGATGAAAAATCGGTTTTTGAAACAGAAAAAGCTGATATGGATCATATGCATCACAGCGCTGGCGATCGCCATGGGCTGTGTTTTTGCTGCCTGCTCTTCTGCACAGGCGGAGGTCGCAGGGCCTGTCACCGCCTCCCCTGACGGACAAAAAGCGGACGTTGCCGCTCCCGATGTGCAGACCGACAGCGCCAAGACCGCCGAGGAAAACTATTCCCGCTGGCTGAACAGTCACTATTCCGCAAAAATCTACACCCAAGAGATGTGGCTGACCGACCTGCTGAAAGCGCTGTACCCCTCCAACGGCAACAGCATCGGCGGCAGCGCCGAGGGGCAGCTCTATTCCTCACTGACGCGCCGCTACGTCGCCCAAACACTGTTCAATGCGTTCGACTATCAGCCGAAAAAATGCACCGCAGCCGACCTCGACAGAACAGACGCCGCGCTGAGCACCCTCGTCTACTACGGCTTTTTCATTCCGGATGAAAACGGTAAGGTCTATCCCGACGCCGCGATTACCGGCGAAGAATATCAGCAGCTTCTCGAAGAGCTCCGCCGCTACACGCGCCTGAACGGAAAGACCGTTCTGGCGTTCGGCGACAGCATTATGTACGGCAGGGGCAACAACGACAACGGTATTGCCGATATGATCTGTGAAAAATACGGAATGCGGTCGATCGATCATTCCGTATCCGGCGCGACCTTTGCCGAATATCCCCGCCGCAACGTGATTCCCGCCCAGATCGAATCCGCCGCGAAGATGGATATCGATCCGGATATCATCCTGATCAACGGCGGCACCAACGATATGGAATTTATCCCCTACGGACGCCCCACGGACGGCTATGATGCGCAGGATTTCGATAAAAAGACCTACGCCGGCGGCTTTGAGTATGCCGCTTACCTGCTGCAGCATTACTGGCAGGATACGCCGGTCATCTACATCCGCGCCCATAATATGGCTACGGTCGACGACGAAAAGGAACAGGAGTACGGCGAGCTGGCGATCACCCTTTCCGAGAAATGGCGCCTAAACGCTGTCGACGTCTACAACGACGCCGATTTCTCCACCGAGAAGCCCGAGATCCGCGACGCCTACACGATCTATAAGAAAAAGCTCGGTCACGCCGACGGCATCCACCCCACCGCATTAGGCTACGCTAAGTTCTATCTGCCCCTGATCTGTGATGAGCTGGCAGCGATCCTCGCGTAAAATATCACACAAAAAATCAACGCTTCTGACGTCCTTTGTCAGAAGCGTTTTTTGTTGCAGATAAACTCGCTGTCATTTTGAGGAGGGCGAAAAAGCCCGACGTGGGAATCCCACAAATAGGAGCAGTGCGCTATGCCGGAGGAACGATTGACTGACAGCAGCTTGCCCCATGCGTCATAGGTATAGTGGCGATAATCGAGCCGCTTGCGTCGACAATCTTACAGATATCTCCCTGCAGGTTCTTGATATAGAAATACATCGTTCCGTTATGGGAAAAGTAGGTCTAGCCATTGTTAATTACCTCTAGGCTTAACACAAATATGTTAAACGATCTACAAGACTGAGCGACATAACAGAGTTCAACGTAAAGCCGTTGGGCGAGCTTCTAGATAAATGGTATACTTACCATCCTTATAATCCTCTGTGTCGGTATACTGAGTGCCGTCTCCGGCTATGAAAGTATATGTCAGTTTATTCGTCGCACTGTCAATTATATAATTTAGTTGACAGTTGTCTATCTTCCACCAGTAACGCCGATACAGATCCAACTCAATGATACGATGATCTACAGTAAAAGTAAAGACAAAAGACTCGTAATCTTCCTTACCGGTTGTTATCGAAAACACACCGGGTTCATTACAATA
>CACZAW010000126.1 GCA_902779225.1 uncultured Ruminococcus sp.
TCCAAGAAAGCCAATAACACCACCCTCGATTTTTGCTGGACTAACTTCAACGGCGAATGCACCAGCCGGATCCAGAACGACGGCAAAAACACCAAAATCTTCGAATGGTACGTAAAGCGCAGCTGGGAAAAAGAGGTTCGCGGCGGCGAGTACTGGGGTACCTGATCAAAACAATAAACAGGCTATATTCAAAGCATAAGTTATTCCGTCGGGATCCATCCCGACGGAATTTTCTTTTCAAAAAAACCAAAAAACAGTAGCGGAGCAGATTCTTTTCTGCTATGATAAGAGCAAAGAAACCTGTCCGGCGAGCATGGCGAGCCGGTAAAGGGATCCGATTTTTTCATAAAGCGCCGACGATGCAGCATGAGCTGTCCGGCAAAAACCCGATCAAGGAGAGTTCAAATGAGTAATGAATTTGCCGCCATACCGAGCGACTTTGTAGTGCTTTCGGACGTTGTGCCGGGGATCATCCAGGAGATACGCTACTATTCGACCTACAATTTTATCGGAGAGCGCATCGACGGCTATGAGGAGCCCTATGCGCTGCTGACTAAAGAAGCGGCGCGCGCGCTGAAATCCGCCGCCAATGAATTGAATGTGATGGGCTATCGCCTGAAGGTGTTCGACGCCTACCGTCCCGTCAGCGCGGTCAAGCAATTCATCCTGTGGGGCATCGAGGATCAGGATATCCGCATGAAGCCGTACTTTTACCCCGATCTGGAAAAGCAGGAGCTTTTCAGCCGGGGTTATATCGCCAGGCAGTCGAGCCACAGCCGCGGCAGCACGGTCGATCTGACGCTGCTGGATATGGCTACGGGCAAAGAACTCGATATGGGAGGGCCGTTCGACTTTTTCGGCGAGCTGTCGCACCCCGATTATCGGGGTATCACGGAGGAACAGTACGACAACCGTATGACGCTTCGCCGCGTGATGCTTCGCAATGGCTTTGAGCCGCTCGACTGCGAGTGGTGGCATTTTACGTTGAAGGACGAGCCTTATCCCGATACCTATTTTACGTTTCCCGTGTCGTCGCAGTATCTGAGAAAATAACCGTGTCATTCAAAGAGGAACGGGGGAGAGAAAATGCCCAATAACAGAAGAGATCGGCTGGCGCAGGATTTTCGTGAAATGCTGAAGCTCCAGACCCGTCCGTATCTGTCGTGGATCGCGACAAAGGGTGAGCTGCCGTATGCCGAGGAGTATCTGCTGGACGTTCGGCTCAGGACTTACGCGCTTTCGGTCAGAGAGGACAGCTACGTCGTCGGCACGATCGATCGCTGTACGATCCGGGTAACGCTGTGGGATTCCTATCCCTATGTCGCGCCGAGCATCACGATGCTGAACCTCCCGCCGGTGTTCCACCCCGATTGGTATTCAAAGGGAACGTACTGCCCGCGCGAGCCGTGGCGTCCCGACTGCTCGCTGAAGGATCACGTTTTGCGGATGCTCAAATCGCTGCAGTACGATCCGTCCGAGCCGGACACCGATTCTCCGGCAAATTACAAGGCGCTGGACTGGTACAGAAAGAACCGCGATAATACGGCGTGGTTTCCGTCGGACAGAACGCCGCTGACCGAGAATACCCCGCAGCAGATCGCCGCCTTAGAGAAAACCGCTTACGGCGTCGGCGAGATCATCGACAGCTGGGCGATACGATAGCGCGGTCACCGTCAACAATAAGGAGAACGCTATGGATAATTTCAGATTTCATATCCCGACAGAGGTTATTTTCGGCAGAGGCGTTGAAGACGAGGTCGGCGCCGTCGCCGCAAAATACGGAACGCGCGCCCTGCTGGTCTACGGTCAGGGCAGCGTCGTCAGAAGCGGCTTGCTTGACCGCGTCAAGGCGTCTTTGGAAAAAGCAGCGATCGCCGTAGAAGCATTCGGCGGCGCACAGCCTAATCCGACCCTTACCCATGCGGAGGAAGGGGTGCAAAAGGCGCTCTCTTTCGGCGCCGATATCATCATCGCCGTCGGCGGCGGAAGCGCGATCGATACGGCGAAGGGGATCGCTCACGGCGCGGCTAATCCGGAGCATCCGCTCTGGTCGCTGTGGACAAAGCAGGTTCCGCTGACGAAGTCCCTCCCGGTAGGCGCGGTGCTGACCATGCCTGCCGCCGGCAGCGAGATGAGCGATTCCGCCGTGCTGACCAATACCGATCTCGGCAGAAAAGCCGGGATCAATACGCCGTTCAACCGCTGTCGTTTTGCGGTGATGAACCCCGCATACGGCGCGACGCTGCCGCCCTATCAGCTGGCAGCGGGCGTAACGGATATCATGATGCACACGATGGAGCGCTATTTCATCCCCGACGCTAGGTGCGACCTCACCGACGAGATTGCCGAGGGGCTTTTGCGCACCGTGATCAAAAACGGCGCGACCGTCGTAGCGGATCCCTCGGATTATGACGCGATGGCAGAGATCTTCTGGGCGTCGAGCCTTTCCCATAACAACCTCACCGAATGCGGCAGGGGCAAGGATTTCTCCGTGCATAAGCTCGGTCATCCCTTATCGGCGCGCTTCGGCGTGACCCACGGCGCTTCTTTGGCGGCGGTATGGGGCGCGTGGGCAGAGGAGCTGTACCGCGATTGTCCCGCACGTTTTGCCCGCTATGCCCGCAGCGTCTGGGGCGTGGATGAAGCGGACGACCTGTCCGCCGCGAAGGAAGGGATCGAAAAAACCGTCGGCTTCTTCCGTTCGATCGGTATGCCCGTCACACTCGGCGAGCTGAACGTCGGCGTCACCGCGGACGACCTGCGTCAGCTTTCCCTTGACGCGACTATGAACGATACCCTGCGTCTGTCAAGGATCCGTCCCCTCGATGCGGCGGCGACGGAAAAGATCTACCGCAGGGCGTTATCCTGAGCGGTAGTCAGATACAGGAGCATTTGTGATGCGTAAGACCGTTTACCGCAGTCTTTCATGTCTGCTTATCATTTGTTTTATGCTGATGCAGCTTTCTTTGTGCTGCTCAGCGCTCGGCACGCTGCCGCATAAGAACACCGCGGCGCGCCACATCGTCTGCACCGCGCTGTCCGACGAGGCAAAAGCCTACTACGGCGGCGCGTATTCCTACGAAAGCCTGAGCGCTCTTTCGGGAGCGAAGGACGCCGCGACCAGCGACGCCGCCATGCGGGACAACGCCCTCTTTACGGCGCTGCATACCCTCATGACCCAGACCCATTCGTATGGTACCTCCTACGCCGGCTATAACAAAGGCTCGCTTGCCTATTTCTGGGCAAGCACCGACGCCGTACAGAACAGCGAAAGCTACGTCATGTTCTATTCCGACATCCCGTCGGGAGAGGGCGTTCAGCTCAACCGCGAGCATATCTGGCCGAAGAGCCGCGCCTCCTTCAACACCAAGTCGGGCGGCGCCGATCTCCATCATCTGCGGCCGTCGGTCGCGTCGGTCAACGCCGCAAAAAGCGACCATACCTTCGGCAATGTCAACGGGACGCTGTCGAGCGGCACGACCGAGGGGCAAATCGACGGTACAGTGATGTACTACGTCAACAAAAAAGCGGATCTCTTTGAGTGCAAGGACGACGTCAAGGGCGACGTCGCGCGCATCCTGCTCTATGTCTATTGCCGCTGGGAGCAGCCGAATCTTTACTCCGCCGTCGACGCCGGCGCGCTGCCCGCGCCCGATCCCGACGATACCTCAAACAGCGGCAAGCCTGTCATCGAGAGCCTTGATACCCTGCTCCGGTGGTGCGCGCTCGATCCTGTCGACAGTTGGGAGATGGAGCGCAACGATCTGACCGAAGAGGTGCAGGGCAACCGCAACGTGTTTATCGACTATCCCGAGCTGGCGTGGCAGCTGTTCGGGCAGACGCTGCCCGCCGATATGCCGACCCCGTCCCGCCCGCAGACGTCGCCCGATAATCTGCTGGGCGATGTTGACGACGACGGCGCGGTGACGATCCTCGATGCGACCTGCATCCAGCGCAAGTTATCCTCGTTATCGGTCTCCGTTTTTATCCGCGAGCGTGCCGATGCGGATCTCGATCGGGCGCTGACGATCCTCGACGCGACCTATATCCAGCGATGGCTTGCCGAGCTTCCTTCCGACGAGCGGATCGGAAAGCCGCTTTCGTAATACAACAAAAAGGTCAGGCATGAGTCTTTCATGTCTGACCTTAACTTTTATGTGTCGTCCGTCAACCTGCCGTAATCGTCCCAGTCGCCGTACATCCTGCCGTTTTTCGTTTCTTCAATCAGGCGCTGCAGCGCCTTTTCATACATGGCTGAGTCGCGTTTTTGACAGAATTGCAGATTATACGCGCGCACGCGCTGATACAGCGGCGGAAACTGTCGGAATTTTGTCCATACCCGCGCCTGCTTCAAGGCGGCTTCGATATCGGGCGGGATCTTAAAGCTGCGCTTGCCCATCGGGGGCAGCACCGCCCTGCCCTGCGGGGTCATCAGCCCGAGCCGCTCGAGCCTGCGGACGCGCTCCTTGTTCAGCTCCGTCCAGGGGCTGTTCTTTTTGCGCGGAGAAAATCGCTGCAAAATTTTGCCGTCAACATTCTTTTGCGTGCTGTCGATCCATCCGAAGCAAAGCGCTTCTTCGACCGCGTCCAGATAGGCGAGCCGTCCGTCGTCGGCGGGCTTTCCGCGCTTGACCTCGATCCAGCATTCGCTCTCGCTCTCGCCGTTTTCGGCAAGCCATTCCCGAAACGCCCCGCGGTCGGTGATATCCAATACGTTGTTCTGTTCCATACGTCGCTCCATACCAATGATAGCTTCATTATAGAGGAAGGCAGGCGCGTTGTCAATCGACGGCGGTTTTGCTTGCAATCCTCCTGAAAAAAGGGTATAATGGAGCCGAGGTGAGCGCCATGCTGACAAAGAGAAAGATCATGCGCAAATATATCCGCTTTTACGGCTGGGTACAGGCGGTAGGCTTTCGCTGGCGCGCCAAGACCGCGGCGGAGCACTACGGCGCAACCGGTTGGGTGCGGAACGAATACGACGATTCCGTCAGCATGGAGATCCAGGGTACCGAAAAACAGATCGACGATGTGATCGCCGCGATCGAACGCGGCACATATATCCGCATCGAGCGCATGGAGGTCAAAACGATCGCCGTCGATCCCGACGAAAACGGTTTTCGGGTCAAATATTGGTAAATCACATCACAATCATCCAAAAATTTCCGAAAGGAGGATCCCGATGAACGAACAAGAACTTATCCTGAAAGCGATGAAGGAAGCGGGCGAGCCGCTCAACGCCGGCAAGATCGCCGAGCTGACCGGACTGGACAGAAAGGTCGTCGACAAAGCGATGGCGGCGATGAAGAAGGACGGCTCCATCGTATCTCCCGTCAGATGCAAATGGGAACCGGCAGACAAATAAGCAACGACCGACAGCGGGCAGGACAGACGACGTCCTGCCCGTTTTTTCGCCTCGCATACGCATTCATATTATCGGGGCGTGATTCATATAAATCCCGTGTCGGAGCCGCCGTATCGCTGCCGTAGCGGTAAAATACGGATTAGTTACAAGATTTTCATTGCTTTTCGGACAAAATGAACCGTCGACAGAAAATGATATAATACACTAGAATAGGATTATTAGGGGAACATGGATTTTATTAATAAATATCCATTGAAACACCGCATATTTATCCACAAATACCGTTTTTTCAAGAAATGAGGCGCCGTTAATGGCAATAACGATCAAAAGTTTAACGAAGCCTGATAAAAAAGTCATCGACCAGATTGTAAAATTACATCTCGATTCCTTTCCTGGTCGCTTTCGACGGCGATAAGCCCGTCGGCTTTGTGGCTTACTCCTACGATACGACAGGGGCGTACCGCCATATGCTGTGGAGATACTTCTTCCAGTTCGTGTGGTATTCTTTCCTTTCGTTCCTCAAGCAGCCTTCCATCTTTTTCAAGATGTTTTCCGCGCTTTCGATGCCGTATTCGCATAAGCGTGAGGTGGGCTATGTCAAGATCTTCTCTATCGGCGTCGAACCCGAGTACCGCATCCACGGGATCGGCTCCCGCCTGATCGAAGAGATGAAGAGCAGGATCGACTTCGATACCTACGAGTATATCACGCTGGAGACCGACGCGCTGGAGGATAATAAGGCGAACGATTTTTACAAGAAAAACGGATTCAGACTGTCCAGCGAGTTTTATACGTTCGAGGGCAGGCATATGAATAAATATCACTATCGGAGAAGAAATGAAAATCCTGTTTCTTGACGCATATTTTTTCCCCGAGCAGATCGCCTTTACCCATATCGAGCAGGATATCATGGAAGGCCTTGTCAATGCGGGCCACCAGATCCGTGTCGTCTGTCCTACGCCGACGCGCGGCGTAACCGGGGAAACGATAAAAAAATACAAAAGAATAAAACACGAAACCCTTAACGGGGTAGAAATATTCAGATTTTGGGCGCCCTGTGAAGGGAGAAATCCTTTCATTAGGGCGTTTCGCTATTTTTGGTGCCATTTCAGAGGTAATATGATCGCCAAGCGCCATAAGGACGTCGACGCGATGTTTGCCGTCAGCACCCCTCCGACGCAGGGCTACTTTGCGTCAAAAGCCGCCGCAAAGCTGGGCGTGCCGCTGATATTCTCCCTGCAGGATCTGTTTCCGGATTCGCTGGTGACGACCGGCTTGACCCGCGAGGGCTCGCTGCTGTATAAGATCGGCGCGCGCATCGAAAAAAAGACCTATGCCCGCAGCGCGCGGATCATCCCGCTGTGCGAGACCGTTCGCAGGAGCCTTTTGAAAAAAGGCGTTCCCGAAGATAAGCTGATCACCGTGAACAATTGGATCGACACCGACGCGGTGCAGCCGATCAAGCGCGAGGACAACCGGCTTTTTGAAGAATTCGGGATCGACAGAGATCGCTTTGTCGTCGTCTACGCAGGCAACTTCGGCGCTTCTCAGGGAGCCGACGTCATTCTGCGTGCGGCAAGCCTGCTTTCGGACAGGCAGGGGATCACCTTTATGATCTTCGGCGGCGGTACGGAATTTGAAAAGGCACAGGAAATCGTCCAGAAAGAAAGGCTGACGAACGTATCGATGCATCCTCTGCTGCCTGCACAAAGGGTCAGCGAGGTTTACAGCATGGGCGACGTCGCTCTGATCACCTGCAAAACCGGCGTCGGAAAAACCGCCGTCCCGTCAAAGCTGTGGAGCATCATGGCGTGCAACACCCCGATCATCGCGTCGTTCGATACCGACAGCGAGCTTGCCGATATCCTGAAGGAGGCGCGCGGCGGCGTATGCGTCGAGCCGGAGGATCCCGCGGCGTTGGCTGCGGCGATCGACAGGGCGTATCAGGCGCGATCATCGGTCGACTTTTGCAGCGAAGCCAGAGAGTATGTGATCCGTTGTGCGTCCAAGCAGACCTGTGTGGAAAAATACGTTCATACAATAGAGAATTGTGCCGAGACCGATGCGGCTGATTCCAGATGAGTGACAGTGACATGACAGAAAAGCAAAACAGTTCAAGACCGAAGGTCAGCGTTGTGATCCCGTTTTACAGATATGCCCAATGGCTGTGCGAAGCGGTCGACAGCGTACTCGGTCAGGATGAAAAGAATATCGAGATCCTTGTGATCAACGACGGCTCTCCCGAGGATACGACCGCTTTTCGCGAGAGCTATGCCGACCGCGTCCGCTATATCGAAAAAGAGAACGGCGGCGCCGCCTCTGCGCGCAACGAGGGCATCCGGCTGGCGCAGGGCGACTATATCGCCTTTTTGGATTCGGACGATCTTTGGACGGAGAACAAGCTGTCTGTCCAGCTTCAGAAGATGGAGGAGTACGGCGCTGTGTGGTCGATGACGGATTACGAGCAGTTCGGTGAGGACGTACCCACCGCGCGCGTCGAGGTGATCCCCGGCGGCCGCGAGGGCTTTGTCGACAGCATCCCGCCGTATATCGCGACCCCGACGATCATTGTTTCCAAGCAGCTGTTGACCGATAACGGGCTCCTGTTTTGCGAGGATCTGCGCTTCGGTCAGGACGCCGTTCTTTGGGAGCAGCTGTTCCATGCCGCTCCCAGCCTTTATATACCCGAGAATACCGCCCGCGTCCGTATCCGCGGGACCAACGCCGGTAAGCGTGCGGCGGTTCAGATCCATACCAGGGTCGCTATGTATGATAAATGCATCGAGCTGATCCCCGGCTACAAGCAGACCAAATCCGGGCTGTTCCGCACGGCGGTCGGTCTGTGCCGTTTCGGCAGAGTCTTTGTCCGCCGCGACAGCAAATCCGGGATCAACGAGTTTTTTGCACGCGTACTGTTCGCGTTACCGTACCTGTTGTTCAAGCTCGACAGGAAGCGAGGCGGCGCCTCCCGCTCCGGGGAAGGAGAAACAAAATGAAGATCCTCTTTTTGACAAATCTGCTCTCTCCCTACCGCGTCGAGTGGCTGAATCTGCTGGCAGAGCATAACAGTCTTGACGCTTACTATCTGTCGGCAAGCGAAAAGACGCGAACCGAAGAATGGCTGTCCTCCCGCAAGCCGGTTTTTCAAACCTTTGCGGTCGAGAGTGACAAAGCGTTTTTCGATACCCTGAAAAAACAAGACTACGATATCTATATCATCGACGGTTATTCCTCGTCGATCAAGCTCAAGGCGTTGAAAATGCTGAAAAGCCGCGGCAAAAGCATTTTTATCAATATCGACGGCGTCGATATCTGGCGTCCCCGCTCAAAGACCGACTGGATCAAGGATAAGATCAAGCAGCGCGTGTTCCGATCGGGAGCTACATTCCTCTGCGGCTCGCATATCGCCGCTCAGACCGTCATCAACGGCGGCTGTCCGGAGGACAGGGTGTTTGTTCATCCGTTCACCTCGCTGCATACGCAGGATATCATCGAGGCAGAAAACAAGCCCACCCTGCAGCAGCAGTGTAAAAAGCAAAAGAAAAAAGAAGATAAAAAAATCGCGCTGGCTGTCGGCAGATTCATCCCTCTCAAGCAGTATGACCGTTTGATACAGGCGTGGAAGGATATGCCCGACGACTGTTATTTGTATATCATCGGCGGCGGCGAAGAGCGCGCCTGCTATGAAGAGCTGATACAGCGGCTGAATGTCCGCAATATCGAGCTGATCGACTTCCTTCTGCCGGAAAAGCTGAACGAATATTTTCGCGCGGCTGACCTGTTTGTCCATCCGTCCAGCACCGAGACATGGGGCTTGGTGCTCAACGAGGCGATGGCGAACGGCTGTCCGTGTATCGCGACCGATCACTGCGTCGGCGGCGTAGAACTGATCGAGGAAGGAAAGGAAGGCTTCCTGATCAAGGTAGGCGACGTCGAAGATCTGCATGACAAGATGGTGCGGATCCTTACCGATGATCCGCTGCGCGCTGCGATGGCGGAGAATGCGGTCAAAAAGATCCAACCGTACACCTATGAGAATATGGCGGCGCTCCATCTGAAGATTTTCCAAGATACAATGAGGTGATTCCCATCGGCTCCACAATCGTATTAAGCGTTATCATTCCGGTTTACAACGTCGAAAAGCATCTGTCAGCCTGTATCGACAGTCTGATGCGATGCAAGTCGGACGCCTATGAGATCATTCTGGTCGACGACGGCTCGCCCGACGGCAGCCCCGCGCTGTGCGACGAATATGAAAAGCGCTTTGACTGTATCCGCGTCATCCATAAGCAAAACGGCGGTGCGGCGTCCGCCCGCAACGAGGGCGCCCGTGTCGCGCGCGGCAGCTATCTCTGCTTCATCGATTCGGACGATTATACGGACGAGGGCTTTATCGACAGCATGATCGGCTATTGCACCGGCGACGATATCGTGTGCTTTCCGTACTATGTAGACGACGAGCAGACACATTCCGTCAGGCATAACAGCATCGCCGAGATGCAGTCCCGTCCCGCTGCCGAAGCAGTACGTGAGCTGGAACAAAACGGCGGACTCAATATGGCATGGAACAAGCTGTACCGGGTCGAG
>CACZAW010000127.1 GCA_902779225.1 uncultured Ruminococcus sp.
CGCTCCGCAAAAAAATCAACGGCACCGCCTATGCAGTACCGTTGGAGAAATCGGATATTTTACATAACATACAGCAGGATCGCAAAGAATTGCAGCTCACAGCCGATCACGACAAACACATGGAAAACCGAATGCATATACCGCACCTTTTTTCCGACGCCGTACAGCACTGCGCCGATGGTAAAGGCGATCCCGCCGGAAAGCAGCAGGATAAAGCCGGGCGTCGTCATGCTTTGGATCGCCAGCCCGACGACCGCGATGATACACCAGCCCATGCCGATATAGCATACCATAGACACCTTCTCAAAGCGCTTGAGATCGATGGCGTTCAGCGTCACGGCGATCGCCGCCAGTCCCCATTCCACACCGAAGATCGTCCATGCGACCTCGGGATTGTGGGGGCGGATACTGCACAGAAGGATCGGCGTATAGGTCCCCGCGATCAAAAAGTAGATGTCGCAGTGATCGATCACACGCATCACACGCTTTGCCTTACCGGGTTTGAGCCCGTGATAAACGCTGGAAACCGTAAACATCATCACCAGAGAAACACCGTAGATCGCGCCGGTAACGATCGCCCACGGATCGCCGTGCATTGCGGCAACAACGACCAGCAGCGGGATCGCCGCGATCGCCAGCGCACCGCCGACAATGTGCGTGACCATATTGACGATCTCTTCGCCGCGCGTATAATCGGGCAGCGAGGTCTTATACTTTCGGGTGACGACACACAGCTCGTCGGAAAGCGTATGGGCAGCGTTCATTATTCGCCCTCCCGGTAATCTCCCAAGAAGAACAGCGCTACCGTACCGATGCCGGTATGACAACCGATCGTGGTGCCGATGTTAAAGATCGGAACCTCTTTTACGTTATGGAAACGGGAAAGAACCAGATCCCTGACAAACTGAGCGTCCTCCAGACAATCGGAGTTGGAAATATAGCACGGGCCGTCATAATCCAAACCGCCCTGCGCGTGCTGCTCCATTTTATCGACCAGCGCGGCAAGCACCTTTTTCTTGGTGCGAACCTTCGCTATCGGAACCAGCTTACCGGAGGGGCTGACGTTGAGGAGCGGACAAATCTTAAAAGCGCCGCCGATCACGCCGCTGATCTTGGAAACTCTGCCGCCCTTGATGTAATAGGTCAGGTCGGTCGAACAGAACCAGTGCATAACCTCCTGACGATGATCGAGCGCCCATTGGTAGACGTCCTCGATCGGCTCGCCCGCATCGCGCTTCTGCGCCAGCAGATCGACCAGCATACCGCTGCCGGACGACGCGCAAAGGGAATCGACCACAAAGATCTTGCGCTCGGGGAACTCGGAGGCGACCATCTCTGCTGCGGCAGTCGCCGACTGATAGGTGCTGGAGATGCCTGAGGACAGTGTGATATGCAGTATATCCTCGCCGGTCGCGAGCAGCTTGCGGAAATAATCGACATATTCGCCGACGGATACCTGAGAGGTCGAGGTCTCGGCGCCGTTGCGGATATACCGATAGAACTCCTTCATCGTCATCGTCTCGCCCATATCGTCGGTATACGATACGCCGTCAACATTGTAATGGAAGCCGATATACTTCTCATTATGCTTCTCATAATGCTCTTTGTTCATATCGGTGGTTGTACAACAGCTGATAATAAAACTCATTGGAAAACACTCCTGTGAATAGTTTTATGCCGGATTTCCGATCAGGCAGACCGATAGCTCGGGATCCATTCTCCATTCAAAGAGGATGCTGCGGCAAGCAGTCCGATCACATCGGGCGTCTGTCGAAAGCCGGATTGAGTACACGACCATTATCATCCAAATCATCGGTTCATGCAATCTATTCACGCGCACGCGCAGTCTACAATCGCCGAAAAATGATTCTACGGCGTAAAAAAAGAGAGTAGAGCGCTTTTTTCAAGGCTCTACTCTCAGTAGAAAGCTAGATTATTCCTGCGTTTTCGGCTTATTGCGAATCGAGAACGCGAGGATGATGATGATCTGCGCCGGCACGCCGAGCAGGAAGATCTGCCACCAGTTCTGTTCCAGCGCGGTCAGGTATACCGAGGCGATCACACCCCAGACAAGGCCTGAAATCAGGTAAAGGTTCACCTGACGGGTACCCCAGACCGAGTTGAGCACCAGCATCGTGACCAAGGACACCGGCACCGCATAGACGAACACCAGCCAGTTGACAATGCCGCAGATCCACAGGATGACAAAAATCGTCACCGCCAGCGTCCAGATACCGGCTAAGACCGTCAGCGAAATAAAACGACGGCTGTAGCGATGCTCTTTCGGAGCGGGCTTTTTGATCTCCGCCTCTTCGCTCGGGTCGTGCTTGGTGATAATATAATCGACCGTCACGCCCGCGAGGTCGGCGATGCGCTTCAACACATACACATCCGGGATCGACTCGCCTCTCTCCCACTTCGACACGCTTTTATCGGAGTAGCTGAGCGCTTCGCCCAGCTGCGCCTGCGTCATGCCGAGGGAGGTTCTCAATTTTATTATATTTTCAGCAACGATTTTTTTGAAATCATCCACTTGAATCACCATTTGTATCACAATTAAAGCTATTATAGCACAGTAAAATGATGAAATCAACCATTGATTTTTCCGATTTACGCAAAATCAGGACGGAAATCCGCTGGATAACCGTCCTGATCAGTTGATTATTTTTCTAATTTAGAATTATTTGCAATCATCATAATTCTTAAAAAGAAATATATATAATTCTCTTAAAGAACTTTAGCTAAAAAGCTCTGCAATCTGTCCGACTGCGGATGATCAAAGATCTCGGTAGGCGTGCCTTCCTCGATGATCACGCCGCCGTCCATAAAGACCACACGCGTACCCACCTCGCGGGCAAAGCCCATCTCGTGGGTCACGACCACCATGGTCATGCCCTCATGCGCCAGCTCCTTCATAACGTCCAGTACCTCGCCGACCATTTCGGGGTCGAGCGCAGAGGTCGGCTCGTCAAAGAGCATGACGTCAGGCTCCATGCACAGCGCCCTCACGATCGCGATACGCTGCTTCTGTCCGCCGGAAAGCTGCGAGGGATAGGCGTCCGCTCTGTCGGCAAGCCCGACACGCTCCAGCAGACCTCTCGCCTTTTCCTCGGCCTCCGCCTTGGATTTTTTCAGCAGCTTCTGCGGGCCGATGGTCATATTGCGCAGCACGGTCATATTGGGAAACAGGTTGAAATGCTGGAACACCATACCCATCTTCTGGCGGTGCTTATTGATATTGACACGCGGCGCGGTGATGCTCGCGCCCTCAAAAAGGATCTCGCCGGAGGTCGGCAGCTCGAGAAGATTCAGCGACCTGAGATAGGTGGATTTTCCGGAGCCGGAGGGGCCGATGATGACGATGACCTCGCCCTTGCGGATCTCCATATCGACGCCGTCGAGCGCTTTGATCGTGCCGTCCTTATAGTGCTTTTTCAGGTCGGTGACCTTGATTAATACATTATCGCTCACTCTTACGCAGCCTCCTCTCAATGATACCGACGATCCATGTCAATATCATAACGATCAACAGATAAATCAGTGCGACCGCGATCAGCGGTAAAAATGCGGAGAAGGTCGCGCCGCGGATCTGGTTGCCCGCTCTGGTAAGATCCAAAACGCCGACATAACCGGCGACAGAGGTCTCCTTCAGCAGGGCGATGAATTCATTGAGCAGCGTCGGGAGCACGTTTTTCAGTACCTGCGGGATGATGATATATGCCATCGTCTGAAAATAATTGAAGCCGATGGAGCGTCCCGCTTCAAACTGACCCTTATCGATCGACATGATACCGCCGCGCAGGATCTCGGCGACATAAGCGCCGGAGTTGATACCGAATGCCAGCGTCGCGATCATGACGTCGTTGTTGGACGATGCAAAAATGATAAAGTAGATGATCAACAGCTGCACAACGACCGGCGTTCCGCGGATGATCGTCAGGTAGATCTTGCATAACGCATTAAAGAACTTGAGAATATGATAGCCAATGCTTTTGTTATGCTTCATATCCTCTTTGTTGTTGTCGTACGTAGTGCGGATCGAAGCAACGATGATACCGATAAAGACGCCGAGGATCGCCGCAAACAGGGTGATCTGCAGGGTATTGCCGAGACCGGTCAGCAGAGATTTCCATCTGTCCTTATTGATAAAGTTCAGCTCAAAATCCGCCTTGAACTTATTGAACCAGCGGATCAGCGGTGAGAAAAAGGAGATATCGCTGGAAATGTATTTTTCTTTTATAGAACTAAAAGTACCGTTATCGGTGAGCTTCGCGATTGTCGCGTCGAGCTTGTCCGCGAGGGCTTGATCCTTGGTGACAAAGCAGCGATAGACCGTATTATACGGGTTCTCGACGATTTTCAGCCCTTCGTTCTTTTCGATATACTCGTCGGCGCACTCGCGCTCTGTCACGACGCAGTCGACGTCTTCGTTGATCAGGGCGTCGATCGCGGCTGTTCCCTCGGAAAAGGTAAAGATCCTTTTCGCATCGGAGATATCCTGATGGGTATAATGATCCGCGGCGCTGTTCTCTTTGACGCCGACCTTATAGAAGGAGCCGTCCGCGGTCAACTCGTCAAAATCGTACAGATAGCTGTAATCGTGTACGACCATCACGAGGGTCGACTCGTAATATGGCTTTGTGACGGTATAACCGCTTTTTTGCTGCTCTTCGATCTCATTATTCAGGAACGTATAGGTAACAGCGTCGTATTTACCGCTGTCGAGACCTTTTTTCGCCGCATCCCATTCTGTCTGCGTATAGGTGAAAGCATCGCCGAAATCGTCGGAAACCGCCTTTGCCGTTTCGACGTCGATACCGCACGCCTTGCCTTCCTCGGTGATAACGAACGGCGAGAAAGCATCTGCAAAGGCAACCGTCAGATCGCCGGAAGCATCCGCCTCGTCGGTCATCTCCACCCATACACGTTTACTGTCCTGACTGCAGCCCGCGGTGATAAACACCGTCGCCGCTACCAGCATCAGGCACAGCAAAATCGAAAACAATCTCCTCATAGAACCAAACCTCACATCATTTGCAAAGGATTTTCTTCCGTATATACCAAGCTTACAGCGGTTGATATATACGGAAAAACAGGGCGGAGCAAATCCGCCCTGAATCACACTGTATGACTGCCGAATTATTTCGCAGTGATATACTTATCGATGATGCCCTTAACGGTACCGTCGGCGATCAGCTCGCTGAGCGCCTTGTCGACCTTTTCCTTGAGCTCTTTGTTGCCCTTGGCAAAGCAGATAGCATAGTCCTCGGTGACATACTCGGTATCGAGGATCTTCAGACCGTTGGAAGCCTCAACATAGCTCTTTGCCGGCTCGTTGTCGATGATGACCGCGTCAACCTTACCGGAGGACAGCGCCGCTACGGCGTCGTTACCGGTCTGATACTCAACGACCAGATCCTTAGCCTTGTCGCCGAGATCCTCAGTGATGTAGATATCGCCGGTGGTGGAAAGCTGTACGCCTACCTTATAGGTCGCACCGTCAGCGAGGATATCG
>CACZAW010000128.1 GCA_902779225.1 uncultured Ruminococcus sp.
GCTGGCGAACTTCGAAGTAGGGGATTATAACGCAACGGCTGCCGATGCGGACGGCGACGGTACCGTCACGATCCTTGACGCGACGGCGATCCAGCGCAAGCTGGCAGGCTTTGACGACGGTCATCCCATCGGTGAGCCGATCTGATCAGTAAAGAATCATATATGATGAAAGCGGAGTCTGTACGGCTCCGCTTTTCTCTTTTTGCCGACAAGCCTTGCAATCATCACTGCATTGTTGTAAAATATAGTAAACCATTCTTGGCAAAAAGGAGGAATCATTATGAGGTTTAAAAAATCAATCGCGATCCTGTTATCGCTGATCCTGATATTCAGCGTGTTTACGATCATCCCGGTGACGACCGCGGGCGCGACGGGCGAAAACGGTCAATCCGACTCCGGTCAATCCGACTCCGGTGAATCCGGCTCAGGTCAAATCGGTGTCGAAGGAACCGAACCGGAGATGGGGTCTTTTACCCCTCACAGTATCACTGCCAACAGCAACGACCACGCGACGCTGACTGCGGATAAGGTTATGGCGATTAAGGGGGAGAGGATCAATCTGACTCTGACGATCGATCCCGGTTATCGGTTTAAGGGCTGGGACCTGAACCCTGCTGATCTTGTTATCGAAAACAACAGCTTCGTTATGCCCGACTGCGACGTCATCGTTCTGGCACTGATTGAAGAGATCCCATGGCATAACATCACCGTGACGACCAGCGGAAACGGAACCGCATCGGCAAGCGTCACGCGGGCGCAGGAGGGCGATACGGTCACCCTGTCCGCAACGCCGGATGCAGGCAATGTCCTGCTGGGTTGGCAGGTGATCTCCGGCGGCGTGACGGTCGAGAACAATTCCTTTGTTATGATGACCGAGGATGTGGAACTCAAGGCTGTGTTTACCTACGGCAGATTTGCCGGCAATTATACTGAGCTGAGGAACGCGCTCAATGACGGCAGCGGCGCTCCCGTCTTGTTGAAGAACGATATCCAGGCCGATGGTAGGACCAGCGTCTATTCCGACAAAACCGCCATACTGGATCTGAACGGACACACCCTGTCCAGAACAAACGAAGGCCCCGTCCTCGACGTTTTCGGAAATCTGACGCTCAGGGATACCAGGGGCGGCGGAAAGATCACCGGCGGTACGAAGTCCGGCGTAATGGTCGACAGCAACGCAACACTGACGATCGAAGGCGGCGAAATCAGCGGGAACTCTTCGAGCACAGGCGGCGGTATCTATGTGAAAAATGGTACCCTTAACATGAAGGGCGGCTTCGTGTGCAACAATACCGCGAGCGATTTAGGAGGCGGCATTTATCTTAAAAACAGCAGGATGACGATGTCAGGAGGAACTGTCAGCGCAAACAGCTGTTCCGATAGAGGCGGCGGGATTCTTTTGATTGACAAAAGTAACGCTACGATGACCGGCGGCGCTGTTACCGGGAATACCGCGGTCTACGGTAGCGGAGTGTATTTGAAAAACGGCTGCTCCTTTAGGTTGAAGGGCGGCGAGATCAGCAACAATACCGCCAGCACGATCGGAGGCGGCGTATTTCCCGCAGAGTACAGTACCTTCAATATGGAGGGCGGTTCTATCACCGGCAATCGTGCGCCTGAAGCTCCGGCAGTCATGGCTGCCGGAACCTGTAATCTTTCCGGCGGCAGCATCACCGGCAACGTCGGCACAGATACAAGGTATCGCGGCGCTGTAAGAGTGATACCCACCGGCGCTTCCCTAAGGCTGTCCGGCAGCCCGATCATCAAGGACAATCTTGTCGGCGGCGGGCAGAGCAACGTTTTTTTGCAAAGCGCGAAAAACCTGACCATCACCGGCGAGCTGGCGGATACCGCGTGCATCGGCGTTGAAAAAGAGATCGACGGCGTGTTCACTTCCGGTCTGAACGGTAAGGGAACGCTCGACAATTTCACCAGCGACAACACTAATAAGGCGATCCTGCTCAACAATAGCGGCGAGGCATATTTCGTCAACAAAGTGCACACTGTGACCGTAACGACCTATTACGGCTTCGGCAAGGCGTCCGCAAGCGTTACCTCCGCAGAGGTGGGCACAGTCGTTACCCTGACCGCGACGCCGGCTGAGGATTATTATCTGAAGGAATGGGTCGTGGTATCCGGCGGCGTCACGATAGAGAACGATCAGTTTGTCATGCCCTACGAGGCGGTAGAGATCAGGGCGATCTTTGAAGAGATCACCTATCCCGTTACCGTGACGGTCGAGAATCCCGAAGGCGGAACGGCTTCTGCAAGTATAGATTCGGCACCAAAGTATGAAAATGTTTATCTGGATGCGACCCCGACCGAGGGCTATCGCCTCAAGGAATGGAAGGTGGTATCCGGTTCAGTTACCATAGATAAGTATAAAGTGAGCGATGATGACAATCAAACTGAAGTGGAACGAGACGGATTTTTTATGCCCGGCGAGCCGGTAGAGATCAAGGCGATATTTGAAAAGATCCCTCACTCCGTTAATATCGATTTCTTTGACGGCGGCACGGCTGCTGCGGATAAAAACGAGGCGGCTGAGGGAGATATCGTCACCGTTACCGTGACGCCGAGCGAGGGTTATCGTTTTTTGAAATACTGGGGCCCGGTCGCGCTCATCTCCACCGATAATCCCGGCGTCTATGAGTTCGAGATGCCTGCTCAGAATGTGGATTTCTGGTTCTGGTTCGATTCCCTATACGCGATCGGTACCGACGGCAACGTGAATACTTACCGCTGGGCAGGCTTGGACACCGAGTTCGTCACTTCCGCCGGTGAGGGCGACGAGGTTTATATCCTCTTGAAAAGAAACGCCGTTCCCGACGAGGGTAAATACTTTACCGGTGAATACACGGTCGACGGCGTGAACCTCGGCAGAGACGGCACGGCTCCGTGGTCAAGCTATATCGATTATTTTGCAATGCCCGATCATGCGGCGACCGTTTCGGCGGTACAGGCGGATAAGGAAAACCTGACGATCGATCTTCGCTCCGGCGAGGCAGTCGAGCTGAGTTACGAGGTGTATATAAAGCTGTTGTCCGACGATAGGATCGCCAAGACCTACGTTGACGAGACCGACGATGCTCTTCTCGATCTCGACGGCAGCGATACGCCCGACGTCAAGCTGTATTTTATCGAGGAAAAGGACGGAGAAGACGTCGTGACGGATTGCACCTATTACGCTGTTTTGCTGCCGAATGCCGACGCGACCGGTCGCAGCTCGATCGCATATTCCGGTAATACCGAGCACTATACGACAATCGCGTTCCTGTTTGCCGGCGGTACGCTGTGCGGAGATGCCGACGACGACGGCTTAGTCACGATCCTTGATGCAACGGTGATCCAGCGCACGCTGGCGAACTTCGAAGTAGGGGATTATAACGCAACGGCTGCCGATGCGGACGGCGACGGTACCGTCACGATCCTTGACGCGACGGCGATCCAGCGCAAAAGCTGGCTGATTATCACGACGGTCATCTCATCGGAGAACCGATTTGAAGCTCGGTCAATTCTGAATGACTAAAGCGGAGTCTGAACGGCTCCGCTTTTTTGAATATGTATTCCGTAAATCTGTAAAGATTCTTTCCGGAAATCCTTGCTAATATCGGACGAATCATGTATAATAAAAGAACATCTATGCAAAATGAGGGTTACTATGGAAAAACAACGCAGTTCTTTTTCCGGTTCGATCGGATTTGTCCTCGCTGCTGCGGGCAGCGCGGTCGGATTGGGAAATATATGGAGATTTCCGTATCTTGCCGCTGAGGGCGGCGGCGGATTGTTCCTGTTCATCTATATCGGTCTTGCGCTGACCTTCGGTTTTACCCTGCTGATGAGCGAGGTCGCCATTGGCAGACGCACCAAGCAAAGCTGTCTGACCGCCTATAAGAAGATGGACAAGCGGTTCGGCTGGCTCGGCGGATTGGCGAGCATCGTGCCGTTCATCATCCTGCCTTATTACTGTGTCATCGGCGGCTGGGTCATGAAATACGCCTTTTCGTTCATTATCGGAAAGGGTATCGCTGCAGCGGACGACAACTTCTTTGTCACCTTTATCACCGGCAAGGGCGGACCGATCGTCTACACCCTTGTGTTCCTGGCACTGACCGGCTTTGTTGTATTTCGGGGCGTCAACAAGGGCATCGAGGCGATGTCGAAGGTTTTGATGCCGGTCCTGTTTGTGCTGATCATCGGCATTTCGATCTACTCTCTGACGCTTAACGGCGGCAAAGAATATGATCACCGGACGGGTATCGAGGGCTTTATGTACTACATCACGCCCAGCGTCGAGGGGATGAATTTCCGCGATATCCTGCGCGTCGTGATGAACGCGATGGGACAGCTCTTCTACAGCATCTCTGTCGCGATGGGTATCATGGTCACCTACGGCTCTTACTTTAAGGACAAGGACAATCTGGTAAAATCCGTTAACCAGATCGAGATCTTTGATACCGTCGTCGCGTTCCTTGCGGGCGTTATGATCATCCCCGCGGTATATGTGTTCTTAGGTCCCGAGAATATGGCGGCAGGCCCCGGACTGATGTTCGTCGCGATGCCGAAGATCTTTGCCCAGATGGGCGACGCCGGCACCCTGCTCGGCATCATCTTCTTCCTGATGTCCGGTTTTATCGACAAGGGCATGGAGCGCAAAAAGGCGACTGTCGTCGAAAGCCTGACCGCGACCGTGATCGCGGTGGCTGTCTGCCTCGGCTACAATTTGCTGTACTTTGAGTTCAAGCTGCCGAACAGCGATAGTCCCGGACAGATCCTCGATATCCTCGATTATCTGGCGAACAATATCCTGATGCCTGTCCTCGCGATCGGCACCTGTATCCTTATCGGCTGGTTCGTCAAGCCCAAGACAATCGTCGACGAGGCGACCAAGAACGGCGAACGGTTCTTTAGAAAGCATTTGTATACCGTGATGGTCAAATTCATTGCGCCGGCATTATTGCTGATCCTGTTGCTCAGTTCGTTCGGCATATTCGGATAAATCTGATAGACAACGTTCACCCGCTTCCGTGTGAGGCGGGTGATTTTTTGCGGTAAGATATCAATTATAATTCGATAAAAGAAAAATAAATAATCAGGCGAATGCGCTCAAAGTCCCGTTAATGGTACAAATGTTCTGATACAATAAAATCACAGCAAAGATATAGGCTGCTAAACTGCTTACAAAATAATTTTATGAGGTGATTTTATGTTTGATGATGCAAGATTTTACGGAAAACTGGCGGAGAATTCCCGCACCTACGGCAAGCTCAGCTGCGATGATTGCGCGATGTTCCTGCGTATCAGCGCGCTGGATACCGACGACGATCTGCTCGCTGCTATAGACAGAGCAGAGGATTATCTGATCGATTAGTTGATAACGTATTTTTGTTGACCTCCATACTTTTTGAGTCCTCCGTCTTATGACGGAGGATTTCTCTTGCAAAAACCGTTTTCATACAGTATAATGTTCTCGATAGCATCAGGGGGAGGAGCGCCATGAGTAAAAAACCGGAAAAAACCAATGTCATGCGTATTCTCGACCGTGCCAAGATCGCCTACAAAAGCTATGACTACAGCTGCACTGCCGCGCTCAGCGGAACCGAGGTCGCAGCGGCGCTCGGCAAGGATCCCGCCTGTACCTTCAAGACGCTGGTGACACAGGGCGCGTCAAAGGCGTACTATGTCTTTATGGTGCCGGTCGCCGAGGAGCTGGATCTGAAAAAAGCGGCGCGTGCCGCGGGTGAGAAAAGTATCGCGATGATCAAGTCAAAGGACTTGCTGCCCCTGACCGGTTATATCCACGGCGGATGTTCGCCCATCGGGATGAAGAAGCAATTCCGCACCTTTATTCATCTGACCGCTGCGGATCATGAAACGATCCTGTTCTCAGCGGGCAAGATCGGCTATCAGGTGGAGATGCCCCTCGACGAGCTGCAAAAGCTTGTGCCGGTCGCTCCGGCGGATATTGTAGTATAATAATACAATGTCATTGCGAGGGCTTTAGCCCGTGGCAATCTCACAAAGAGGAGCAGTTTTTTTCAAACCGGTTACAACCGACAAGGAGATTCCCACGTCGGAACGCTGTTCCTCCTCGGAATGACAGAATATATTTTTGGAGTAAATTATGACTGCTGAAATGATGAAAAAGAGAAAACGCAACCTGATCCTCGGCGCTGTTGCCGCCGTGCTGATGATGATCGGCGATATCCTCTGGCAGGCGCGCAGCGCGGGAGCGGTGAATACGACCCTCGGCGCATTTGCCGACAAGGCGTGGCTGGATATGAGCGCATGGCGCTTTATCGTCAGCGATATTTTATTTGCCGCGGCGGTACCGCTGTACTATATCGGCTTTACTGAAATGTATCATGTGATCCGCGAGCACGCGCGCAACAAGACAGATCGCATCTTTGCGACGCTGTTCCGCGTCGGGATGCTGGCGGGGACGATGGCTTTCATTTTTATCCACGTTCTGTGCGTGAATATGCCGCTGATCATGCGCGAGATCGCGCCGTATATGACCGTTGAGAAAGCCGCCGAGATCACCAACAATATCATGATGCTCAATATCGTTCCGATGGTGCTGTATTTTATCGCGACGGACGTCGTGCTGACGGTCTCGATGATGGCGATCGTTTGGCGCAAATCGCTGCCGGTGAACAGGCTTGCCCTGCTGTGCAATCCGATCTGCGCGGCGGTGATCGGCAACGTCCTCGGGATGCTGCCGTGGCCGATGAACCAGATCAGCTACGCCGGAGAGGCGTGCGGACACCTGCTGATCATGATCGTCGGTATCATCGTCGCCGTCAAGGATGAAAAGCAAATGCCGAAGCTCCGCAGAAAAAAGCCGGAGGACGACGACCGCCCGATCATCAACCTCGACGATGAGCCGGATGCAGATGTTACCGTCATTTGATAATTCTAATAAAGAAAAAAATCACCCGACTGAAACGGTTATCAGCCGGGTGATTTTAATTTCTGATCACTGATCACTGACCACTATTTTATATCCTTGCAACTCCCGTTTCTCTCGCCGCCCTAATAACGGCTTCGGCGACGACGGGTGCGACCTGCTTATTCAGCGCCGAGATAATGATGTTGTCCGCAGAGAGTTCCTCGTCGGGGATCAGTGAAGCGAGGGCAAAGGAGGTGGCGACCTTCATCTCTTCATTGATACAGGTCGCGCGGCAGTCCAGAGCGCCGCGGAAGATACCGGGGAATGCGAGGACGTTGTTGATCTGGTTCGGGAAATCGGAGCGACCCGTGCCGACGATCGCAGCGCCTGCCTCGATCGCAAGATCGGGCATGATCTCCGGCGTGGGATTCGCCATCGGGAACACGATCGCGTCCTTCGCCATCGACTGTACCATTTCGGGAGTGACAACGCCGGGCGCGGATACGCCGATGAATACGTCGGCGCCCTTCATCGCATCGGCGAGGGAGCCGGTGCACTTTTCGCGGTTGGTGACTGCGGCGATCTCCGCTTTGGCGGGATTGAGACGGGGGTCACCCTCGCATAGGATGCCCGCCGAGTCGCACATCATGACGTTCTTCACGCCGATATTCATCAGGTGCTTGCAGATCGCGATACCCGCCGAGCCTGCACCGTTGATGACGACGCGGATGTCCGCCATATCCTTGCCGACGACCTTAAGCGCGTTGATCAGCGCGGCGGCAACCACGATCGCGGTGCCGTGCTGGTCGTCATGGAAGATCGGGATATCGCAGATCTCCTTGAGCCTGCGCTCGATCTCAAAGCAGCGCGGCGCGCTGATATCCTCCAGATTGATGCCGCCGAAGGAGCCGGAGATCAGGTAGATGGTGCGGACGATCTCGTCGACGTCCTTTGAGCGGATGCACAGCGGGAACGCGTCGACGTCCGCAAATGTCTTGAACAGGGCGCATTTGCCCTCCATGACCGGCATACCCGCCTCGGGGCCGATATCGCCCAGCCCCAGTACCGCGGTACCGTCGGTGATGACGGCTACGAGGTTGGAGCGGCGGGTCAGCTCGTAGCTTTTGTAGATATCCTTGTTGATGACGAGGCAGGGCTCGGCGACGCCGGGGGTGTAGGCGAGGGAGAGATCCTCGCGGGTCTCGATCGGGCAGCGGGTGACGACCTCGATCTTGCCCTGCCAGTCGTAATGCTTTTTGAGTGATTCTTCTCTGATGTTCATAATACCTTCCGTTCTCCCTTATACCAATTCTTCGGGATGAAATATTTGATCAAATTCCTCTGCTGTCAAAAATCCGAGCGCAACACAGGATTCTTTGAGCGAGAGGTTTTCTTGATAGGCTTTTTTGGCGACCTTTGCGGCGTTGTCATAGCCGATGTACGGGTTCAGCGAGGTGACCAGCATCAGCGAGCGGTACAGGTTTTCGCGCATCTTCTCACGGTTTGCCTTGATACCGCAGACACAGCGCTTCTCAAAGGACAGGATGCCGTCGGTCAGCAGTCTTGCCGACTGCAAAAAGTTATATGCCGTGACCGGCAAAAAGACGTTGAGCTGGAAGTTGCCCTGCGAAGCGGCAAAGCCGACGGTCGCGTCGTTGCCCATGACCTGCGCGGCGATCATCGTGACCGCTTCGCACTGGGTGGGATTGACCTTGCCGGGCATGATGGAAGAGCCGGGCTCATTTTCGGGGATGGTGATCTCGCCCAGTCCGCAGCGGGGACCGGAGGCGAGCCAGCGGACGTCGTTGGCGATCTTCATCATATCCGCCGCGAGCGCCTTCATCGCGCCGTGAGCGAAAACGAGCCGGTCGAGCGAGGTCAGGGCATGGAACTTGTTGGGGTTGCTGATAAAGGGCAAGCCGGTTTCGTCTGCAAGGATCGCGGCGACTTGATCGCCGAAGCCATCGCACGCGTTCAGCCCGGTGCCGACGGCGGTGCCGCCGATCGCGAGGCTGCACAGTCCGTCAAACGCCGATTCCAGCTGCGCCTTGTCCGCCTCCAGCATCCCGCGCCATCCGCTGATCTCCTGCGAAAAGCTGACGGGTACCGCGTCCTGCAGATGGGTGCGGCCGCTCTTGACGATCCCTTCGTTTTCTTTCTCCAAACGCCTGAGCGTGGCGATCAGGACGTCGACGGCGGGGATCAGCTCGGTTTTGACCGCTGTCGCCGCTGCGATATGCATCGCGGTGGGGAAGGTGTCGTTGGAGCTTTGTGACATATTGACGTCGTCGTTGGGGTGCAATAGCTTTTTGCCCGCGATCGCGTTGCCGCGGTTTGCAACGACCTCGTTGACGTTCATGTTCGACTGGGTGCCCGAGCCCGTTTGCCATACAGCAAGGGGAAATTCATCGGGCAGTTTGCCGGCGAGGATCTCGTCGCAGGCGGCGGTGATCGCCGCTGCTTTATCGGCAGACATCTTGTCCGGCTTCAAGGCGAGATTTGCCTGCGCCGCCGCTTTTTTCAGCAGGGCAAAGGCGCGGATGATCTCAGCCGGCATCTTCTCCCATCCGATGGGGAAGTTTTGCAGGCTTCGCTGGGTCTGTGCGCCCCACAGGCGTTCTGCCGGTACGGCGACCTCGCCCATTGAGTCGCGTTCGATTCTGGTGTTTTCCATAAGTACCTCCGGGTTACAGTGGTCAGTGGTTAGTGGTCAGTGAATCAATGATTCTATGCAGCAGGTCAAGACAGAACTCCTGACAGAACTGTCCGTAGCCTTCGTCAAAGGGCTCATCCTCATGCCATTCACTGTTGCTGATGATGCGGATGTCAGCACACGGCACGCCCATCTGGGCGCATACCTGTGCGACCGCAAAGCCCTCCATCTCCTCACAGTCGCTTGAGAGCGTGCTGTGCAGGTGCGCGATCATATCCAGCTCGCGGTTCCAGATATCCGCTGCGCCGATGGTGCCGCGCCGCACCTTGCCGTGCGGGTAGGGGACAGCGGCTGCGATCTCAAGGATGCGCGGTTCGCTGTGGAGCACGTTCACACGGCTGAGGGCGCCGTCGGTAAGGATCTCGGCTCCCGGCTGCGTCCACGCGGTATACCGGCTGCCCTCGCCCGGCTCGCGGTGCGAGGTATAGTAGCTGCCGAGCTCGGAGGTGCCCTGGATGATGACCGTCAGCGGGTCAAAGCGTTCGATCGCAAGCGATGTTGCCGTCGCCGCGTTGACCATACCGATATAGGTGCGTCCGACGATGACGGGATAGCCGTCGATCCTGCCGGACACATACCGATAGGCGCCGATTTTCAGCATCGTCGGATCATTCAGTTGTTCTATGAGATACTCCGATTCGCTCTCCATCGGGCCGAGGATCACGATCGGTTTTCGGTTTTGTTCCATAGCGCGCCTCCGTGTTCGCGCTTATTTTACCACATTCCGGGGCGCAGGTCAAATGAAGTTTCGTCAGTCGCCGTTACCCTAAGCTGACGTCCAGCGACATCATCAGGGTAAAGCCGAAGGTGAACATCACCGTGCCGAGATCGCAGTGACCGCCCTCTGACATTTCGGGGATCAGCTCCGCCGCGACGACATACATCATCGCGCCCGCCGCAAAGGTGAGAAGATAGGGCATCAGGGGCATGATCAGCCACGCGTAGGCGATCGTCAACAGCCCGAACAGCGGCTCGACCGCGCCGGAGAGCGTTCCGATCAGGAAGGAGCGCGAACGGCTTTTTCCCTGTGCGTACAGCGGCATGGAGATGATCGCGCCCTCGGGAAAATTCTGGATCGCGATGCCGGTCGCCAGCGCCAGTGCGCCGCCTGCGGTGATATCGCCGACTCCGGAGAGCCAACCCGCATAAACGATGCCGACCGCCATTCCCTCGGGGATATTATGGAGCGTGACCGCCAACACTGTCATCATCGTGCGCGCACAGCCGTCGGAGGATGCGGCGCGTTGATACAGCCGCGGGATCAGGCGGTCGAGCAGCAGCAGGAAGAGCACGCCCAGCCAGAACCCGACCAGTGCGGGGATGAACGACCAGCAGCCCAAAGGCTCCGATTGTTCGATCGCGGGCAGGATCAGGCTCCACACCGACGCCGCGACCATCACTCCCGCCGCAAAGCCCGTCAGCGCCTTTGTGACCGCGTCGCCGAGCTGTTTTTTCATAAAGAATACGACTGCCGCACCGAGCGTCGTGCCGATGAACGGCACCGTCAGCCCGAGCAGTACGTTATCATCAATCTGCATATACATTTCCTTTTCATGGTATTCCATCTCATCATATGCAAAAATGCTGCGAACGGTGCCGCAAATCTGTTGACAAGTCCGACCGGATTGCGATAGAATAAAGGAAATGAACAGAAAAGGTGAGTTGGTGACGATGAAAAAGGAATTGCTGCTGCAAAAGCTGAACAACGGCGATTTTGACAAACGGTTTGTCGAGCTGTACGGCGCATCTGAAGAGATGCTCGCACGCCAGAGAGCGCGATATATCGACGCGGTGAACCGCTTTGCGGCGCTGTTTCCCGAGCGCGACGAGCTTCGGCTGTTTTCCGCACCCGGCAGAAGCGAGATCGGCGGCAACCATACCGATCATCAGCACGGCTGTGCGCTTGGCGCGGCGATCAGTCTTGATAAGATCGCGGTGGTCTCTTTCCATGACGAGGGCGTGATCCGTTTTGCGTCCGTCGGACACGATACCCATACGGTCGACCTTTCCGATCTGGGGATCCGCCGTGAAGAGACGGACAGCTCGATCTCGATGATCTGCGGTATCGCGGCGCGATTTGTGAAGAAGGGAGTCAAGATCGGCGGCTTTGACGCATTCTCCGTGTCGGATGTGTTCAGCGGCAGCGGACTGTCGTCCTCCGCATCATTCGAGGTGCTGCTCGGCACCATCATTGACGTCGGCTATAACGGCGGCAGCACCGACCCGGTGGAGATCGCAAAGATCGGTCAATATGCCGAAAATGTCTATTACGGTAAAAAGAGCGGCCTGCTCGACCAGACGGTATGCGCCGTCGGCGGCTTTGTTTTTGTCGATTTTCTCGACAGCGCGGATCCTGTTGTCAAAAAATGCGATTTTGATTTTGAAGCGGCGGGATATCATTTGTGCATCACCCATACGCGCGGCAGTCATGCCGATCTGTCGGACGACTATACCGCCGTTCCGACCGAGATGAAGTCGGTCGCCCGTCAGTTTGGCAAGGAGGTGCTGCGCGAGGTGGATGAAGAAGCGTTCTATCGCTCCGTTCCAGAGCTGCGCGCGAGCTGTACCGACCGCGCGATCCTGCGCGCCGCACACTTTTTCGGCGAGAACCGCCGTGCCGTCGAGGAGGCACAGGCGCTGCAGCGCGGGGATATCGACGCCTTTTTCCGACTGTATCGCGCTTCGGCGCATTCTTCCGCCACGCTGCTCCAAAATCTGTATTCGACAAAAACGCCGCAAAATCAGGGGATCCCGATGGGCTTGATGATGAGCCGCAGGCTTCTCGGCGAGGATGCTGCGGTCAGGGTACACGGAGGCGGCTTTGCCGGAACGATCCAGGCGTTTGTACCGATCGACAAGACCGCGGAATACCTCGGCGCGATGAACGCGCTTTTCGGAGAGAACAGCTGCTATATCCTGCGTGTCAGACCGTTCGGCGGTATAGAGATCACAGAAGAATAATTCTATAGAAGAAAAATAAACGCTCTGCTTTCGATCTTGCGAAGGCAGAGCGTTTTATTCATAATTGTCATTGCGAAGCCCTTTAGGGCTGCTGCAATCTCAACCGATAACAGATTTTTATCCCGATAAATAATCGAGATCTGACCGATAGGATCATCGGGTATCTACGGTGAATCGGTATCGATCCTTTTGGTGATCGTCAATATATTTTTGTCGTCGTCATGCCGATAGGAATACGCATCCGCGTAGGAGAAGGACAGAAAACGTCCGAGTCCTCCGATCGCGTTTTCGATATCGTATTCTTCGATATCCGGGATGTCTTGGGTGGGATCAAAGGGGATCCCTGTGTCGATAAAGGTCAGGGTCGCCTGCTTTGTATCCGTTTCGATAATGATATCCGCTGTTCCTGCTCCGTCGGGATAGGCATAGGAGCAGATGTTGATAAACATTTCCTCCGCCATAAATCTCAGCTGAGATTTCAAATCATCCGACAGCGGCAGCCCTGTGATCGTTTCATAGATCGCCGTCAGATTCTTTTTCTCGGCGGTCAGATGCAGCTTTTGCGAGGTATGCGGCTCGATCTTCAGCTCCAGCATGGTGATATCGTCAGCCTGCTTTGCACCCTCGGAGAAGGCACGGAGGCTGTCGAGGACAGACGGGATCGCGTCTTTATCGGCAGAGGAGGTGATCTCGGTCAGTATCTTTTCGAGCGCTTCGTCCGAGAAGAAGCCGCCATCCTTGCTCTTTGCTTCGGTGACGCCGTCCGTATAGAGGAACAGCAGGTCGCCGACCTTCATATTTGCGGTGTGCTCGGGGTAGGTCTGATCCTCGTAAATACCCGCTGCCGTACCCTGCTCTCCGTCGAGCTTGATCAGCTTATCCGAGATGATGTAGGGGAAATTGTGTCCGGCGTTAGCGTAGATCAATTCGTTCGTACGGGGATCGAAGATGCCTACGAATGTAGTGATGAACAGAAAGTTGGGGTTGCGTGCGGCTAGATGGTTGTTAAACTCGAAGAGGATCTTTGAGGGGGACATCCCCGATTCGGCATATTGATGGATCAGGGTGATCGATCTGGACATGAACAGCGCTGCAGAGATTCCTTTGCCGGAAACGTCTGCGATAATAACGCATACCTTGCCGTCCTTCAGCACGAGATAGTCGTACAGATCGCCGCCGACGTCCCGCGCGGGTAGCATAAACGCCTTGATTTGGGCGGTTCCGCAGTCATGCTCCGGCGGTTCCAGCAAGCCTTTCTGGATATCGCGTGCGATATGCAGCTCTGCTTTTTGGCGGTTCATTTCGGAGATCTCTTCAAGATAGAGGTCGATCTCCTGCGCCATCGCATTAAAAGCGTCCGCCATGTCCGAGAATTCCTTGCTTCCCTTTATCTCCAGCTTTTCAAATCCTTTTTGGCGGTCGTGAACAAAGCTGATCATCTTTTGGCTGATTAGCTTTGCAGGCTTCTGGATCCGGTTATGGATGATCAATGCCAGTATTCCGAAGATGACGAGCGTAAAGAAGAAGATAATCAGCACGACAGTTCCGAAGATGCGGTTGAGCGAATGTTTCACGGCAGCGATGGATACCTCGGCGGCGATGACCTCGTTCTTTGCCGTACCGCCGGTACGCCGAATATAA
>CACZAW010000129.1 GCA_902779225.1 uncultured Ruminococcus sp.
ATTTCTTCTATATTATTGTAAAAGGAACGGTTTTGTACTATAATCATCATAGATTATTATGTGCTGTAAGCGGTGATATCATGGAAAAGAAAGAAGATAGATTGATCTTTACCCGCCGTCTGTGGGCGGAGATCAATATGAATGCTGTTGAGGCGAATTATAACGCGATCCGTTCTGTGATCGGAGATCATATTAAGCTGTGCTGTGTTGTCAAGGCGGACGCCTACGGTCACGGCGCGGTCGAGCTGTGTCATCTGTATCATAAGCTCGGCGCGGATTTCTTTGCGGTCTCCAATCTGGATGAGGCGCTGGAGATCCGGGAAGCCGGTATCGAAGAACCGATTTTGATCCTCGGCTATACGCCGCCCGACAGGTGCAAGGATCTGGCGCAAGAGGAGATCCGACAGGCGGTCTACAGCTTGGATTACGCTCGCAGGCTGAGCGATGAGTGCGTGAATGCCGGAGTGGACGTCAAGATCCATATCAAGCTGGATACCGGTATGAGCCGCATCGGCTTTCTGTGTCAGGAATTTCCTCGTGATAATTATTCTTTAGAAGAAATAAAACAAGCATGTGAGCTGCCCGGTCTGCTCAGCGAAGGTGTTTTTACCCATTTTGCCGTTGCTGATGACGGCGCTGACGGCGAGGCGTTCACACAGCAGCAGTATTCCTGCTTTATGCATACCGTTGAGAGCTTGGAAAAGGCGGGCGTTCATTTTCAGATACGCCATTGTTCCAATTCCGGCGCGATCATGGATTATCCGGCGCTGCGGCTCGATATGGTGCGCGCGGGCATTATCCTGTACGGCTATGCGCCGAGCGCAAAGGTGGCTTCCGAGCTCAAATTACAGCCCGCTATGCGCTTAAAGACCCTGATCTCGCATATCAAAACCGTTAAGGCGGGCGCCACGGTCAGCTACGGCAGAACCTTTACTGCTGAGCGCGATATGCGGATCGCAACGGTGCCGGTCGGTTATGCGGACGGCTTTATTCGTGCATATGCCAAGGACGGATATATGTTCGTTTGGGATCCGACCAAAAAATTCGGCAAAAACTGTAAGATCATCGGCAGGATCTGTATGGATCAGACCATGCTGGACGTCTCCGATTTTCCTGAGGCACAGGTCGGAAATGTCGTTGTTGTATTCGGAAACGGCAACGACGGCGAGCCTACCGCTGAGGATGTGGCGTCATGGGGCGATACCATCAGCTATGAGGTGCTGTGTGCTGTCAGCAAGCGTGTTCCGCGCCTGTATCGGACAAATTGGATCACGGGACAGGTCGTATATAAACTGTAGTGATGAACGAAGGGTGATGGGTGAAAAACGGCAGGCGGGACGCCCGCACCCGAATGGATGATCATTTAAAACGAAACGGTTTTACGGTATTGAGATTTACCGATTTACAAATATATAAAAACTTCAGGGGAGTTTGTGAGGATATCAGGTCGTATCTGACACCTCATCCGTCGCCCACAGGGGCGACACCTTCCCCTCGAGGGGAAGGCTGATTATGAAGCTATTAGTAGTTGACGGAAACAGCATATTGAATCGCGCGTTTTACGGCATCAAGCCGCTGACCACCAAGGACGGTCAGTTTACCAATGCGATCTACGGCTTTATGACGATGTTTGAGCGCATGAAAGCGGACGTTGAGCCGGATGCGGTGGCAATCGCGTTCGACCTCAAGGCAAAGACGTTCCGTCATAAAATGTACGATCTGTATAAGGCGAACCGTAAAGGGATGCCTGAGGAGCTGCACCAGCAGATGGCGCCCCTCAAAGAACTGCTGACCGATCTGGGGTATCGCATCGTGACCTGTGAGGGTTACGAGGCGGATGATATCCTCGGAACACTGTCGAAGGCGTGCGCCGACAGCGGCAACGCCTGTGTGATCGCGACGGGTGATCGCGACAGCCTGCAATTGGTGAATGACAGCGTATCGGTGCGGCTTGCCAAGAATCTGAACGGAACGATGATGTATACACCCGCCGTGGTGGAGGAAGAATACGGCGTGCCGCCCAGAAAGCTGATCGAGATCAAGGCGATCCAGGGAGACAGCTCGGATAACATCCCCGGCGTTGCGGGCATCGGCCCCAAGGGCGCGACCGATCTGATCCAAAAGTACGGCGATATCGACTATATTTACGACCATTTGGATGAGCTTGACATCAAGCCCGGGATGCGCGCTAAGCTGGAAAACTCCAAGGACAGCGCTTTTCTCAGCCGCAAGCTGGGCGAGATCTGTCTGGATGCTCCCGTTGACACCGATCTGACTGCGTATGCGGTCGGAGAGGGGGACAAAGCCGCCGCCGCACGGTTGATGGCAAGGCTGGAGCTGTTCTCGCTGATTAAAAAGTTCGATCTGGAGCTGACCGAAACGAACGAAGTCAAGCAGGAGGAAACACGCACCTTTGCAGTCAAGACGGTCGATGACGATGCACTCAACGAATTGATCGAGAACAGTAAGGCGCTGTATCTTCACATTGATTTTGCGGATAACAAGATTTATATTTCTGTAGAAGAATTATTATATGCTGCTGAGGGAGAAAAGGCGCTCAACGCCGTTCTGTCCTCCGGTAAAAAAATCTATACGGACAGCGCAAAGCCGCTCTTTGCCTATTGTGATAAGGCGGGGATCGAGGTCGATATCGCATTTGATATCAGCCTTGCGGCGTATCTGCTCAGTCCGTCCTCGTCTAGCTATGAGCTGGATCGGCTCTGCGCGGAGTACAGCATTCCTGTCGCGAAATGTGATGACGACGGCGAGATGCTCCCGTATTATCATGCGATCCCGGCGCTGTGCAGTCGGCTTGCCGACGATATCCACTCGCTCGGGGAGGATAAGCTGCTCTATGAGATCGAGATCCCGCTCGCCAAGGTGCTGGCGCGGATGGAGAATATCGGATTTGCCGTGGACGTCGACGGTATTCGCGCTTACGGAGAGCAGCTGGAAAAGGAAGCTAAGGAGCTGCAGCAGTCTATCTATGACGACGTCGGCTATGAATTCAACATCAATTCGCCGAAGCAGCTGGCAACGGCGCTGTTTGAAGAGCTGAACCTGCCGCCGCGAAAAAAGACCAAAAGCGGCTATTCCACCAATGCGGAGGTGCTGGAGAGCCTGATCGGGTTCCATCCGGTGATCGCCAAGATTCTGGAATACCGAACCGTCGCAAAGCTGAAATCCACCTATTGTGATTCGCTGATCGATAAGGTCGCCGACGACGGACGTATCCACTCGTCCTTTAATCAGACGGAGACCCGTACCGGGCGAATCAGCTCGACCGAGCCGAATTTGCAGAATATTCCTGTTCGTACCGAACGCGGAAAGGAATTTCGGCGCTTTTTTAAGGCGAAAGAGGGCTGCGTGCTGGTCGACGCCGACTATTCGCAGATCGAGCTGCGCGTGCTGGCGCATATCGCCGGCGACGAGAATATGCAGAAGGCGTTCCGCGATAACATCGACATCCACACCGTGACTGCTTCAGAGGTCTTTAAGGTACCGATCGATCAGGTAACGCCGTTGATGCGTTCACGCGCCAAGGCGGTCAACTTCGGTATCGTTTACGGTATCGGCGCATTTTCACTGTCAAAGGATATCGGCGTCTGTATGCGCGAGGCGCAGAAGTACATCGAATCGTATCTCGCGCATTTCAGTGCGATCGACAGCTATATGAAAGAGGTCATCGAGAAAGCCAAGGTCGACGGATATGTTGAGACCTTGGAGGGCAGACGCAGGTATCTGCCGGAGCTTGCCGCATCCAACCGCAACACCCGCGCGTTCGGCGAGCGCGTCGCGAGAAACGCACCGATCCAGGGGACTGCCGCCGATATCATCAAGATCGCGATGGTACACGTTGACGAGCGGCTCAAAAAAGAGGGCTTGTCCGCGCGGTTGATCTTGCAGGTACACGACGAATTGATCGTTGAGGCGCCTGCGTTCGAGAGTATGCAGGTCGCGATGCTCCTGCAGGAAGAAATGGAAAACGCCGTGCGCTTGAATGTGCCTCTCACCGCCGAAGCTGCGATGGGAGAAACGTGGTATGACGCGAAAGGATAAAGAGCCTTCCCCTCAAGGGAAAGGCCGGGAGGAAATCATGAAAAAGGTTTTGTTTGTATGCACGGGAAATACGTGCCGCAGTCCGATGGCGGCGGTGATCTTCAATCAATTAGCCGCTGAGAAGGGTTTGGATTATACGGCTGAGAGTGCGGGCGTCGCCGCGGTAGGCGACAGACCGGCGTCCGCGAATGCGATCAAGGCGGTCGCGGAGATCGGATTGGATCTGAGCGGTCACCGCACGCGCTTTTTGCCGGCGATCGATCTCAATGAGTTCAGTTTGTTCGTCGCTTTGAACGATGAACATTATGAGATCCTGCGTTCCTTAGGTATCCCTGACAATATGCTGCGCCTGCTTCGACGCGCGCCCAATGTCAACGATATCTATGATTTAAGACAGGGGATCGTCGATCCGTACGGCGGCGATCTGAACGCCTATCGCAAGTGCCGCGACGAGATCATCGGTGCGGTGAAGCTGTTGATCACGACGCTATGATCCTGTGTAAAATGCAGCCCGGTCATATCGAGGGCGTAAAGAAGCTCCTGGACGCCTGCTTCGGCGAGAGCGCATGGAGTGTCGAGAGCATCACATCCCAGCTGGATAAGACCGATTCCTACTGCGCGGTCGCGGTGGATGAGGAAAAGGTCGTGGGGTATATCGCCTTTGAAGCGATCGTGGACGAGGGCAGTATCGTTGAGCTGGCTGTCGATCCGGAGCATCGCCGTCAGGGCGTAGGCAGAAAGCTGGTCGAGCTGATGCTGACCTCCTGCAGCGGGGTAAAGACGATCTGCCTGGAGGTGCGCGCTTCCAATCACGGGGCTATCGCTTTGTATCAGGCGTTCGATTTTCAGCCGATCACGATACGGAAGAATTACTATGATGATCCGCGTGAGGATGCTGTGATTATGATAAAGAAGGTATCAAATGAAAATACTTGCCATTGAAAGCAGCTGTGACGAAACCGCCGCGGCTGTCGTGGAGGACGGCAGAAGCGTTCTCTCGAATATCGTAGCCTCACAGGTCGAGGAGCATAAGCTCTACGGCGGCGTGGTGCCGGAGATCGCATCCCGCAGACATGCAGAAGCGATCGTCGGCGTCGTGGATGAGGCGATCAAAGCGGCGGATTGTACGCTCGACGATATCGATGCTGTTGCTGTGACCTATGCGCCGGGCTTGATCGGCGCGCTTCTGGTCGGCGTGAACTTTGCAAAGGGTTTTGCGCTTGCTTTGGATAAACCGCTGATCCCCGTACATCACCTCAGGTCTCATATCGCTTCCAATTATATTTCTCATAAAGAATTAAAGCCGCCGTTTTTATGCCTGGTCGTTTCCGGCGGACACAGCCATATCGTGGAGGTGACCGATTACACCGAGATGAAGGTGATCGGCCGCACCCGGGATGATGCTGC